>CAJLWS010000013.1 GCA_905210385.1 uncultured Eubacteriales bacterium
CTTAGTTGGCTTTCTCCGAACGAATTCACTGTCCAATATGTTTGACAAACCTACATCAAGAGTGGTTCAAAATAAAAAAGCCCCTTTTGCGCATACTGACAACAGTTTGCGGGAGAGGGGCTGCGGACAATGGCGAGGGACGGAAACGGCATCTGGAAACGGGCGACGGCCGGGACACTGGCGGCGCTCTTGGTTTTGGCCCAAACGCTGCCCCTACTTGGACTGCTTGGGTGGGACCGGGCGGTGCAAGCCGTTGCGGGCAGCGGGCAGGTCCGCTATGTAGCCCTCACCTTTGACGACGGGCCCCGGCGCAAGACGACCCAGCCGCTGCTGGACGGCCTGGCGCAGAGGGGTGTGCCGGCCACCTTTTTTTTGATCGGCCTGAAGGTGGAGGGGAATGAGGACCTGATCTTACGCATGATCCAGGAGGGGCATCAGGTGGGGGTCCATGCTCAAAATCATGAGATGCTCACCACTCCAGAGGCGATCTGGACCGAGGTGGAGCCTTTGCGGGACACTCTCTCAGGACTGCTGGGAAGTGCGCAGTTCATGGTTCGCCCACCCTATGGAAAGACCACCTCCGAGGTGCGCGGCCAGCTGGACGCCCCGGTGATCCTGTGGTCGGTGGATCCGCAGGACTGGGCGGATACCGACACAAATCGACAGGTATCTCACATCCTCAGTCAGGTAGAGGATGGAGACATCATCCTGCTCCACGACGTCTACCCCTCCAGCGTGGACACCGCGCTGCAGGTGGTAGACGAGCTACTGGGTCAGGGGTTCTGCTTCGTGACGGTGGAGGAGCTATTCGCCCTGCGGGGGATCGAGCCCCAGCCGGGGAAGGTCTACCGCTGCCTGCCCCCGCAGTAGGAGGCCAGCCCGGCCAGGAACTGCTCCACTGAGGGTGTCCCGTTGGTATTGCACATGCGGGACACCTCGTCCCCGCCGCGGCGGCAGCAGACCTGAATGGCGGTTCGGATGGCCTGATCCACGCCGCCCACGGTGAGGCGGCACAGCCGGGCGATCTCGGGGTAGATCAGCTTGGAGGGCATCTCCAGCGCCTCCGGCTCCCGGTCCACCAGCATGGCCGCGTAAACCAGGCAGGCATAGCCCTGGTAGCAGCCTGTCAGGCCCAAGGTGCGCAGCTTGCTCTCTACCTCCCGGTGGATCATGACGTCCCGCTCCCTTCTCCATATCCGGCGTTCCGCCGGTGGGGTCAAGTCCATTATAGTGCGTACGGAACAAAGGCGCAAGGGGAAACGGTTACCCCAGGGTGAGGTCGCCGGGCTTGATCCAGCCGATCCGGCGCAGGATCAGGCCGAAGGCCCAGCACAGTATTCCGGGAAGGACAAAGCAGATCAGGAGCATAGCGAGCCAATCCATGGCGGTGATGGCCTCCTTGATGCCGCTGGCCACATCCGCCACCCAGCCGGCGTACACCCCAATGGGGCCCACCAGGCCGCAGGTGCCCATGCCGGAGGCCACGCCGCCGGAGGGATCGTTCATCTGGAAATGGAAGACGCAGGTGGCCAGGGGCCCGGTGATAGCGGAGGTGAGGATAGCGGGCAGCCAGATGCGGGGATTCTTCACGATGTTGCCCATCTGGAGCATGGAGGTGCCCAGCCCCTGGCTGATGAGGCCGCCCCATCGGTTTTCGCGGAAGCTCATCACCGCAAAGCCGACCATCTGCGCACAGCAGCCGGCCACCGCTGCGCCGCCGGCCAGCCCGGTCAGCCCGAAGGCGGCGCAAATGGCCGCGGAGGAGATGGGCAGGGTAAGAGCCACGCCGATGACCACCGAGACGATGATGCCCATGAGAAAGGGCTGCAGGTCGGTGGCCAGCATGACGAAGCTGCCCACCGCCGTGGCGGCGGTGCCGATGGCGGGGGCCCACCAGGCGGACAGCCCCACCCCCACCAGGATGGTGGCCAGGGGGGTGACCAAAATGTCGATCTTGGTCTCTTTGGACACCGCCTTGCCCACCTCGGCGGCGATGATGGCCACGAACAGCACCGCCAGCGGTCCGCCCGCCCCGGCGCCGCCGCTCAGAGTAGTGGAGCCCAAGGCATTGGCGGCATAGCCCACCGTGGCCAGGGAGAACAGTACCAGGGGGGGCGCCTTCAGGGCGTAGCCGATGGCGATGGCCATAGCCGGGCCGCTCATAGCAGAGGCATATCCCCCCACCGTTGCCAGGAAGGGCAGGCTCAACTGGGTGCCCAGCGTGTCCAGAATGGTGCCGATGAGCAGGGAGCAGAACAGCCCTTGAGCCATGGCCCCCAGGGCGTCAATGCCGTACCGGCGCAGGGAGATCTCAATATCCTTCCGCTGGAGAAATGCTCTGATTGCCTGCATGGGACCTCTCCTCCCAAAAATAGTCTACGCAGGTGTCTTGACACCTGCGTAGACTATTATAGAAAAAAGAGAGAGAATGTCAACTGGTTTTTTCCGGGACAGGGTCCGGCTGCTCACTTTGCCGGGGCAGCAGGAGGCGCCGGTTCACCCGGTAGTACAGGAACCCGGCCAGATCGGCCAGAGCCCAGCCGATGGGCACCGACCACCAGATGCCTGTCACCCCCAGGACTGGAATGGAGGAGAGCAGGTAGGCCAGGGCAACCCGGGTACCCAGGGAGATGACGGTGAGTACGACCGACATACCAGGTCTCCCCAGCGCCCGGTATAGGCCGTAGAGCAGGAACAGGCACCCGATGCCGCAGTAGAAGGCACCCTCGATGCGCAGGTAGCGCACCCCCTCGGCGATGATGGCGTCGTTGGAGCTGTCCAGAAAGAGAAGCATCAGCGGCCGGGCGAAGAGAAAGACCGCTGCGGAGATGGCCAGGCTGAAGGCCACGGAAACCAGGACGGCTCCCTTCAGCCCGACCCGGATGCGCTCCTGCTTTTGGGCGCCGTAGTTCTGGGCGATAAAGGTGGAAAAGGCGTTGCCAAAATCCTGAACGGGCAGGTAGGCAAAGGAATCAACTTTGACGGCGGCGGCAAAGGCGGCCATAACGGTGCCGCCGAAGCTGTTGACCAGGCCCTGCACCAGGAGGATGCCCAGGTTCATCACCGACTGCTGGACACAGGTGAGGATAGAAAAGCTGGCAATCTCCCGGACCTGGGCCAGACGGATGGGGGAGTCCCCCCGCCGGGGACGCAGTTCTGGGCGGGTGGCCAGGGCGAACAGGGCCAGCCCGATGCCGGAGACGTACTGGGAAAGGATGGTGGCCTCCGCCGCTCCGGTTACCCCACGATCCAGGCCGGCCACGAACCAGATGTCCAGCCCGATGTTCAGAAGGGCGGAAATGGCCAGGAAGACCAGAGGAACCACCGAATTGCCGATGGCCCGCAGGTAGCAGGCGAAGTAATTGTACAGGAAGGTGCCCGCGATGCCCCAGAAGATGACCGCCAGGTAGTCCCGCATCATGGCCCAGATGGTCCCGTCGGTGACCCGGAGAAAGATCTGGATGCCGTCCAGACAGAGGAAGGCGGCGGCATTGAGCAGCACGGTGATGCCGGCAATAAGGGCAAAAGCGGCTCGGGCACTCTCCCGCAGTCCGGTCTCGTCCCGCTGGCCGAAGCGCATGGAGAACACCGCACCGCTGCCCATGCACAGACCCAGGAGGATGGAGGTGAGAAAGGTCATCAGAGTGAAGGAAGAGCCCACCGCCGCCAGGGCGTCAGGGCCCAGATACCAGCTGACGATCAGGGTGTCCGCCACGTTATAGCACTGCTGCAGCAGGTTGCCCAGGATCATGGGAACGGCAAAGCGCAGCATGGAGCCCATGATAGGCCCCCGGGTCAGATCTTGATTCATACCGCCATACTTTCCTTTCGGAAGATAGAAATTTCATATCGAAACTATGATAGCAGGAGAGAAGTGGTCTGTCAACATGGTATTTACATTTTGTTTTTTGTGGGATATGATAAGAAAAAACATGAGGAGGACAGAGCGGTGTTTCTGGAAGGACTGGACGAGCTGGATCGGAAGATCGTGGAGCTGCTTATTGAAAACGCCCGGGCATCCTATTCCGAAATTGGGCAGAAGGTGGGGATCTCCCGGGTGGCGGTGAAGGCCCGGGTACAGGCGCTGGAGCGGCGGGGGGTCATTGAGGAGTACACCACGATCATCAACCCCCAGAAGATCAACGGGGCGGTGTCCTGCTACTTTGAGATCGAGACACAGCCGGACGCCTTTGCCCGGGTGTCCGCCATCCTGAGAGAGAATGGCAGCATCACCCAGATCTACCGGGTCACGGGGCGCAGTAAGCTCCATGTCCATGCGGTGACCGCCTCCGGGGAGGAGATGGAGGCACTGATGGCCCAGGTGATCGATCCCCTACCCGGGGTACTCAGCTGCAGCTGTAATATCATTCTCTCCCGGATCAAGGATGTGAAGGGGCTTAGGTTGTAAACGAACAGACAGGAAAAGGGCTCCCGCAAGGCAGCGTCAAGCGGCCTCGCGGGAGCCTTTAGCAGTCAGCGGGCGTTTCGCCCTCTGCGGTACAGCCAGACGGCCAGGACGACGCCCAAGAGGAGGATCACGGCGCCAAAAACCATGATGCCGGTGGCGATGCCGAGGAAGAGCTCGTTTATCCCGGTGGCGGCGGTCACGGAATGGCCTGCCGCAATGCCGCTCCAATCCCAGCCGGCGGGCAGATCCGTTTCAAAGGAAAACATGCGGCCGAAGGCGAACCGGGCCAGGGCGCCCACCAGGATGAGACCCAGGCCGGACAGGGCGACGTACACCCCCGCCAGCCAGCCGTACCGCCGGGCCAGGCGCTCCAGAAAGCCCATAGAGTGCCCTTCCGATGGGGGGGCTTGACTCGAATCATAGGAGTACTCGTGGCGGGCGGCGTCCGCCTCTGGCTGCTGGGATTCCTGGCTAGGCTGTTGGGGCTCCTCCTCGCTGAGCAGCTCGTCGGTGGTGACCCCAAAGGTCCTGGCCAGGGCCACCAGCTTGTCCAGCTCCGGCGTGGCGTTCCCCAGCTCCCATTTGCTCACCGCCTGCCGGGACACTCCCACCAGGGCGGCCAGCTCCTCCTGGGACAGCTTTGCCTGCTTTCGGTAGTAGTTGATTTTCTCGTTTAGCTTCATTCTGATCCCTCCATCCTGTCGGATTCTTTCAGGTCTGGAAACAGAATAGCATATCCGAGCAGTTGCGAGCTACCATCCGGGGCTGGAATTTTCCGCAACTGGCGGTTGCAGATGGGTCAGGACAGGAGGAATCCTTCCTGTTTCAGGGCTTCCAGCACCCGGCTCCAAACCGCTTCACCGGGACAGGAGAGGGTGTGCAGATGGATACCACCGGTGAGGTCAGAGAGAGGGCGGGCTCGATGTGCTGATACCTTGCGTATAAATTCGGATACATCATACCGGGAGGAGAGATCCAGCCGGCCGGTGAGCTGACCATAGACTGGGTGTTCCACCATCACGTCCAACACGGTGCAGCCATGATCCACCAAAAGGTTCAGCTCCCGCTCCATCTGATCCGGTCGGTGACAGACTGCCATTTGCCGGATCAGGCCGGCAGAGCGGAGAATCACGTAGCCCCTGGGCGTGGCGGTGATGTCCGCTCCGGCAGCCCGGAGCAAGGCCACATCACCTACAATGATCTGCCGACTGACGCCCAGCTGCCCGGCCAGGACGGCAGCGGACACCGGCCGGTCCGCATTCTGGAGGACCTGGAGAATGTGGGTGCGGCGCTGTTCGGCGTTCATGGGATTCAACTCCTTAAGGGAATACCCCGGCATTTTTATTATAAATAAAACAAAAGGGAGCGTTTACAGCATGGTAATGGTCCCGGAGGACAGGGTGAGGATCTGGCCGTCCCCACAGCGGATGACCAGAGCGAATCGGTCGTTGATATCCGCAGCAGTGCCGGTGAGATCCTGATTGTCCCGCTGGAAGGTTACCCGGCGGCCCAGGGTGACGCAGCTCTCCCGGTAGCGGCGCAAGTAGTCGCCCCGCTGACCGGGGAAGGCCCGGACCATCTCCTCCAGGGCGGTCAGGATACAGGCGGCTAGGTGATGGCGCTCTGCGGTGAAGCCTTCCAGGGCCAGGGAGGTGGCAATGCCGCCCAGTCCCATAGCCTGAAATTCCTCGGTAGTCTGAGTGAGGTTGATGCCTGCGCCAATGACCACGTAGTCCGGTTCACCGCTCTCTCCCAGCAGGGACAGCTCAGTGAGGATGCCGCACAGCTTGCGCTCCCTCAGGTAAAGGTCGTTGAGCCATTTGATTCCGGCATCGGCACCGCAGGCGGTCTGGATGCCCTCCCGGAGAGCCACTGCCACCCAGCCGGTGAGGGTGAGCAGCTCTTCCAGGCTGGTTTTAGGGCGCAGCAGGACGGACAGATAGAGACCTTGACCTTTGGGAGAGGAGAAGGAACGGCCACGGGTGCCTCTGCCGGCGGTCTGTTCCTCCGCCAGCAGGACGGTGCCCTCTGGGGCGCCAGCGGCGGCCAGGGCCTTGAGCCGGGTGTTGGTGGAGTCCACGCTGTCCAAGGCCTGGATTTTGCCGGAGAACAGGCTGCCGTCCGGCAGCAGGGCGTTCAGATAACCGGCGGACAGGCAGGGTGGGGGGCCAGCCAGCCGGTAGCCCAGCCGGGTGGAGGATTGGATGGGCCAGCCCGCCTGACGCAGCTGGCTGATCTGTTTCCACACTGCCGCCCGGGTGACGCCCAGGGCGCGGCTCATCTCCTCGCCGGACAGCCAACCGCTCTGGCCGGCGAGAAGGGAGAGAACAGAGGTTTGATCCATGGCGAGACGCTCCCTTGCTGGATATTTGGGGGGAAAGAACCGGCCTCCCGGCCCGTCAGGGCTGGGAGGTAGCGGTAAGGCTGTCGTAAAGGATGACGGACACCTTGATCTTCTCCCCGTCCCGCAGGACGGTGAGCTCCACCGGATTGCCCACGCCGGTGGCGTAGAGCACCCGGGTGAGCTGGTAGAAGGTCTGGAAGGGCCTGCCGTTTAGGGCGATGACCTCGTCCCCCGGCTGGAGGAGCCCCTCGGCCGGGGAGCCGGGGGTGATCTCCGAAATGACCACCCGCTGACGGCCCTCCACGGTAGAGATGTCGCACAGAACGCCCAGGGCGGGACGGCAGGTGTCCCCGGTCTGGATGATATAGTTGAGGAAGGGCAGGCTGTCGGTGATGGGGATGGCCAGGCCGATGCCCTCGGTGACCACATCGTCGGTGACACCGGTGATCTTGGCGGAGGTAATGCCCACCACCTGGCCGTAGGCATCTACCAGCGCCCCGCCGGAGTTGCCCGAGTTGAGGGCGGCAGAGGTCTGGATCAGGGTCATGTCGTGGCTGTCCACCTCCACTTCCCGGGCCAGGGAGGAGACGATGCCGTCGGTCATGGTGCCGTAGAGGTAGCCCATGGGATTGCCGATGGCTTAGACCTGGTCGCCCACCTGGAGCCGGTCGGAGTCGGCCAGCCGGGCGGGGGTGAGGTCCTCCGCCTCCACCTTCAGCACCGCCAGATCCAGCTCCTCATCGTAGCCAATGAGTATCGCGTCGTAGACGCGCTGGGTGGTGAGGAGCATGACCTCCAGGGCGGAGCACTCCTCGATGACGTGGTAGTTGGTGACGATATAGCCGTCGCTGGTGAGAATCACCCCGGAACCCACGTTGTAGGAGCCGCCGTGGTCCGCTTGGACGCACACCACCGAGGGGAGCACCTGCTGGTAGATTTCCTGGGCGGTGAGAAGCTGCCCGGAAGGCTCGCTCAGAGAGATCTCCACATTCGGATCAGGCTCTCCCCAGGGCAGGTCCTCCGGCGACCACTCCTCCGCCTGGGGTCGGGAGATGGAGTTGCTGGGGATTGTGGGAGGATCGGCCTGCTGAGGGGCCAGGTACTCCGCCAGGGTCAGCATTCCCCAGAACGCGGCCAGGACCAGCAGGGCCAATCCGGCCAGGCAGCCCAGGGCGATCAGCAGCGCGCGCCCCCAGTGCCTGCGCCGGGGGAGATCTGAAGAGAGGAGCGGGGAGGAGCTGGGACTGGGGCCGGTGGGCCAGCGGTAGGATAGATGGTTCTGCATCACATACCTCCTGAATGGAGCGGCTGGGGGACTGTCCCGCCAAAGGCGGGTTCCGGAACTATCACCTGAGGGACGGAGCCTGGTCAGGCCAGGGTGAGGGTGAAGGTGAACGTGGTCTTCCCGTCCTCACTGGTGCAGGTGATATTTTCCTTGTGGCTGTTGAGAATGGTCTTGACGATATATAACCCCAGCCCGACACCGTCCCGGTCGGCGCTGCGGGAGTGGTCCGTCTTATGGAACCGGTCAAAGATCAGGGGCAGTTCCTCAGGGGAGATGGCCTGGCCTTCATTGCTAATGGAAATATAGGCCTTGGAGCTCTTGGTGGTGATGGAGATGCGCAGCGGACCGTTTTCCGGAGAGAACTTGGCGGCGTTGTCCAGCAGGTTGTAGCACACCTGGGTAATGGCATCCTGATCTCCCCACACCTGGACGGGATCGTCAGGCAGATGGGCATCCACGTTGAGATGCTTGGCGTTGATCTTGTTCTCCAGGCTAACCAGCACCCGCAGCATGGTCTCGCAGATGTCGAACTGTTGCTGGGCGGCCCGCTCGTCCGACTGGAGCCGGGACAGGTCCAGCATGGAGCGCACCAGCCGGGACAGCCGCCGGGTCTCGGAGGAGATGACCTGGAGGTATTGCTTTTCCTTCTCCGGCGGGATGGTGCCGTCCAGGATGCCGTCGGCAAAGCCGGCGATGGTGGTCATGGGGGTCTTCAGCTCATGGGATACGTTGGCGATGAACTCCGACCGCCGCTGCTCGCTCTTGGACAGGGAGTCGGCCATGGCGTTGAAGGCCTCGGCCAGCTCTCCCACCTCGTCCCGGCGGTGGCCCACGTCTACCCGGACGCTGAGTTCCCCGTGGCCGAACTGCCGGGCGGCGGCGGCGATCTCCTTGATGGGCTTGGATTGGCGCATACTGGTCACCGAGCTGATGATGGCAGCGATGAGAATGACCGCAGTGGCAGTGATCAGGAAGAGAGAAGAGATATCCTGCCACATACTGCTGATCTCCGACGCCTCACAGGACACCAGCACCAGGCCCTGGAGGGTGGCGCCGCTCTGGATGGGCAGCGCCACCAGGTACCGGGGCCGCTCATACATCCCGCCCAGGGTGGTGGCCCCCACGAAGGAACCGCCCACCACCTCGGACACGATCTGGGTGGGGATGGAGCGGCTCTCCAGCTCCAGAAGCTCATTGGCCCCATCGGTAGCGTAGACTACGGTGCCCTGGGCGGTGCTCACCATTACATGGGTGTCCGTAGCCAGGGCCAGTACGCTCAGCTGCCCCTGAAAGCCCATGTCCTGCCAGGAATACTGCCCGTTGGCGTTGATATATTCGGAGGTGTAAGCGGCGATGATGTTGGCGCTGCGCCCCATGGAGTCCTGCTTTTCTTGAATGGCGTACTGGTAGCTCAGTGTGGCGAAGGAGGCGCCCAGCATCAGAAAGGACAGAAGGATCATACCGGCCATAGTGGCAAACTGCCGGCCGTACATGGTTTTCACTGGGGATTCACCTCAAACTTGTAGCCCACACCCCAGACGGTTTTCAGCGACCATTGGTCGGACACGCCCTCCAGCTTCTCCCGCAGGCGCTTGATGTGCACGTCCACGGTGCGGCTGTCCCCGAAGTAGTCAAAGCCCCACACCTCGTCCAGCAGCTGGTTGCGGGTAAACACCCGGTTGGGAGAGGAGGCCAGGTGAAACAGCAGCTCCAGCTCTTTGGGCGGGGTGTCTACCCGCTTGCCGTCCACCAGCAGCTCGTAGGAGTCCAGATTGATCACCAGCTTATCGAAGGTGAGCTTGCGCTCGGCGGGCTGGTCCTCGCCGCCGAATCGGCGCAGCACCGCGTGGATGCGGGCCAGCACCTCCTTCATCTCAAAGGGCTTGGTGATATAGTCGTCCGCCCCCATTTCAAGACCGGACACCTTATCCTCCAGTTCGCCCTTGGCGGTGAGCATAATGATGGGGACCTTGGAGGTCTCCCGGATCTTTTTGCACACGGACCAGCCGTCCATGCCGGGCAGCATGATGTCCAGCAGGACAAGGTCGGGCTGGAATTGGTGGAACTCGTCCAGCCCGGACAGCCCGTCGCCGGCGATCTTGCACTCCATCTGCTCCTTTTCCAGATAGATGCGCAGCAGGTCGGCAATATTCTTGTCATCTTCCACAACCAGGACTTTGGTAGGCATGACCGGCACCCCTTTCGTGGCTTCCGCCTGGGAAATCGTAATCGATAAGATTATAGCGCAATTTGCGGGATTTGTATAGATAAAGTGTAAATTTACACCCGTTTGACTGACCAGGGCTACAGGACATAGCTGTGGTCAACCTGGATGACGGCGTTGTAGCGGGGGTCCTGCTCCTGGAGCATCCCGGTCAGGCGCTGTTTGACCTCCTCGTCGGACAGCTTAACGTCATAGGGGACCACCACATCAAAGATGAGATTGGTGTGCAGCGGGCCGGCGGTGATGCGGAAGTCATGGATGGTGAGGGCGGGGCAGATCTGGGCGGCCAGCTTTTGAGTAAGCGCCCGCAGCCGCTCTACCTCCGGATTGCCCACCTGGATGGGGTCCATATGGATGACCGCCTCGATGTGGAACTTCTGGTTGAGTTCCCGCTCGATGTGGTCAATAACATCATGGACCTCCAGAACATTGGCATCGGCGGCCACCTCGGCGTGGACGCTCATCATCCGCCGCCCAGGGCCGTAATCATGGATGACCAGATCATGGATGCCCACCACCTGCCGGTGGCTGAGGATCACATCCTCAATGGCCTTGACGGTTTCCGGTTCCGGAGCCTGCCCCAGAAGGGGGTCCAGGGTGGACTTGGCTGCGCCGAAGCCGGCCTTCAGGATGAACAGGGCCACCAGCAGACCGATCCAGCCGTCCAATGGAAGGCCAGAAAAATGGGAGACGGCTAGGCCCACCAGGACGGCCCCGGTGGCCACCGCGTCGGAGCGGGAGTCCACTGACGTGGCCCGCAGGGCCTCTGAGGAGATGCGCTTGCCCAGGGCGCCCTGGAACCAGCCCATCCACAGCTTGACCAGGATGGAGGCCGCCAGGATGCCCGCAGTGAGCGGGGTGAGCAAGGTGTCCTCGGGATGGAGGATCTTCTCAAAGGAGCTCTGGCCAAGCTCCACCCCCACCAGCAGAATAAGCAGGGAGACGATCAGGCCGGCCAGGTATTCCGCCCTGCCATGGCCGAAGGGGTGGTCTGCGTCCGCCTTCTGTCCCGCCAACCGGAAGCCCACCAGGGTGACCACGGAAGAGGCGGCGTCAGAGAGGTTGTTGAAGGCGTCGGCGGTGACGGAGATGGCGCCGGAAATTAGTCCGGCGGCCAGCTTGCCCGCGAACAGAAGCAGGTTGAGGGCGATGCCAATGGCGCCGGATACCACGCCGTAGCGCTGCCGGACATCTGGGTTTTCCGTGTCAGTATAATTGGGAATAAACATGCGGAGAATGGTGTTGAGCATGGGAAAAGACCTCCGGAATTATGGTTGTGGCAAGGAAGCTGGGCCTGTGGAGAGAGCCTGCCAAAAAGGGAAGGAGAAGCCGCGCGGACCTGCATCAACTGGCCAGCCATTGGCCAAAGCCGGCCTTCTCTTCTGGCGAGGCCCTGGTCTAGTCATTTCCCATGCATTATATACAACACTGCGGGAAAAGACAACGCTAACTGAAGTAGAACCGCCCCGGGAGATACCCGGGGCGGAAGAAGAACAGTCAGAAGGTGAGAGCGGGCAAGGTCAGACGCATCTGGTGCCAGGCCACGCCGCCGTGTTGGGAGGAGGACATCCCCTCATCTCGGAACCCAAAGCGGGCATAGTAGGGAACCAATGCGTCCTTGCAGGTGAGCACCAGCCCCTTCCGGCCTTGCCTGGCTGCGTCCTCGATCACCTGGCGCAGCACTTGAGCAGCGCAGCCATGGGACCGGGACTGGGGCGTGGTGCCAACGCCGAAAATCATCTGCCAGGCGCCATGTTCCCGATGGACGCTGGAGTCGTGGTACATCCAATCAGCCAGGTCGGGCTGATCCGTGACGGGACCATTGACATAGGAGACCAGATGACCGGACTGCCACAACAGCCAGAAATGGTTGGGATAGACCGCCAGCCGGCTGCGGAGGGCATCTAGCCCTGCCGCCTCCGCAGGAGGAAAGCACAGGGCTTCCAGCCGGGTCAGGGCATCCAGATCGGCGTGGTAGGCGTGGCGGATCTCCAAGAGAACTGGCTCCTTTCAGGAATTGGGCCGGCAGGCCCGCAGGATGGACAGCGGGGGAACCTGCCGAGACAGCTTCATGTGAAAAATCATCTGGGGATGTCTGGGCTCCGCCAGTGGCTGGCCCTCCTCGTCCGTCATCATGGGAGCGGTGAGGGGGAAGGCGGCCACATCGGGCCCCACCACCTCGACGGTGTCCCCGGCGGAGAACTTATTGCGCAAAGACAAGGTGGCATTGCCATCCGGGTCACAGGAAGTGATGACAGCCAGTACTTGCCAGTCCCGGACATACCGGGCGGAATCGGTGTACTGGCCGGGCTGGCCGAAGTAAAAGCCGGTGGAGTAGTGCCGGTGGCTCACCTTGTCCACCTCGTCCCGCCACACCGGGTCCAGGGGGAGCCCTTGAGCGGCGGCGTCGATGGCGTGGCGGTAGGCGGCGGTGACCATACCGGTGTAGTAGGCGCTCTTGGCCCTTCCTTCAATTTTCAGGGAGTGGAGGCCGGCGGCCAACAGCTCCGGGATGTGATCGATCATGCACATGTCCCGGCTGTTGAGGATGAAGGTTTCCCCGCCCTCCTCAAAGACGGGGAAGTACTCCCCGGGGCGCTTCTCCTCCATGAGGGCGTACTGGTAACGGCAGGGCTGGGCGCAGGCGCCCCGGTTGGCGTCCCGCCCGGTCATATAGTTGGACAGCAGACACCGGCCGGACACGGATACGCACATGGCCCCGTGGACGAAGGCCTCCACCGCCATGCCTCGGGGAGCCCTGGCGCAGATCTCCGCAACCTCGTCCAGGGACAGCTCCCGGGCCAGGATGGCCCGGCTGGGCCCCAGCTCATGCCACATCCGCACCATCTCGTAGTTGGTGATGCCCGTCTGGGTGGACATGTGCACCTGGACATGAGGGGCATAACGCTGGCAGAGGTTCAAGACATCCACGCCGGCGGCGATGACCGCATCCACCCCGATGCTGTCCAGGTACTCCAGATACACGGGCAGCGCGGCCACCTCTTCATTGCGGGCCAGGGTGTTGCAGGTCACATGGACCCGAACCCCCTGTCCGTGGGCCAGCGCTACCGCATGGGCCAGTCCCTCCCGGTCAAAGTTGCCCGCGAAGGCCCGCATGCCATAGGCGTCGCCCGCCAGATAGACTGCGTCCGCGCCGTAGGCCAGGGCCATCCGGAGCCGCTCCAGATCCCCTGCCGGGCTGAGCAGCTCCGGCTTAGCCATTGTTGGCGTACTGGGCCACCTTGGCCTGGTGCTCGGCATAGGTGCGGCTGAAGTCGTGCCGGCCGGTCTCGGGATTGAGCACGTAGTAATAGTAGCTGGTGTTGTTGGGGTTCATGGCGGCGTAGAGGGACTCCATGCCGGGGTTGGAGATGGGACCGGCGGGCAGGCCCTGGTACAGGGAGGGGTTGTAGGGGGAGTCGATCTCCCGGTCGGCGTCGGTGGGGACGTTGCCGCCGTTGATATAGACCAGCGTGGCGTCAATTTGGAGGTAGCCCGCGGTCTCTGCAGCGGTGTTCTCCAGCCGGTTGTAGATGACCGAGGCGATGTCCCGATAGTCCTCACCGTCCGTCTCCTTCTCGATCATGGAGGCGATGATGACGATGTCGTGGAGGGAGTACTGGCTCTCCTCGGTGAACTGCGCGAAGTAATCCTCCATGCGGTTATAGAAGTTCACCAGCATCTTGTTGATGACATACAGGGGGTCCTCGCCCAGGTAGAAGGTATAGGTGTCCGGGAAGAGGTAGCCCTCCAGCCGGTGGTAGTCCCCCAAGGGAATGTCCTCCAGGAAGTCGAAGGCGTAGTCGTGGTTGGCTGCCATCTCCTCCAGCTGGGCCACGGTGGATACCTCCTCCTCGTCCAGCAGGTTGAAGATCTGGTCGATGGTGTAGCCCTCGGGGATGGTCAGGTCGATGGTCTGGCGGGTGGAGGAGGACGAGCTCATGTTGGTGACCAGGGCCCGGTAGTCCATCTCGGTATTCAGCTCATAGGTGCCCGCGACGATCTTTTCGTCGGCATTGGAGAACCAAGAGTAGAGCTGAAACAGGAACTTGTATTCGATCAGGCCCTCTTCCTCCAGCTGGTCTACGATCTGCCCCATGTCCGCGCGGGTGGCAGTGTAAGTGTTTCCGTTCTCATCGGTTTCCTCGGTGTAGGTGATAGCTTCGTCAGGGACGGTGATGATCACGGAGGTATACTCCTTGTTCAGAGCCAGCAGGTCATTGGCCCAAACCCAGCCCACCGTGGCCAGTACGGCGGACAGGCCGATGACGAACAGGACGTACAAAAACGCGCCGGCCACTTTAGATTTGCGGCTGCGCCGCCTGCGGGTGACCCGGGCGCTGCGCTGCGGCTGCTGCTGCCCGGAGGACGGGCTGCGGTGTTCTTCTGCCATGGCATTTCGCTCCTATCATAGTTTCAGGGTAAGTTGCTCGCTTGTATGGAAAGTCCGGAGAGGGCTGGAACCAATTTCCCCGCCTCCACATAGGATGACGCAGAAACGGAGAACGGGTGCCGCCTCGGGCGCCGCTCCCGGAGGGGGCGGGGTCCGAGCCGGTACCTGTGACCGGACATCAAATGTGAGGTGACAAAATCATGTGTTGTGGTAACAATGGTTTCGGCGGCGGCTGCTGGTGGATCATCATTCTGGTTCTGATTCTGTGCTGCTGCTGCGGCAACGGGAACAGCTGGGGCGGCAACAACTGCGGCTGCAACGCGGCTGCTGCTGACCTTCAGAAGGCCCTTGCGTTGGTCACCCGGCGTGAGGGTAATGCAGTATGCGATCAGCCGGACGCGCGCCGGGGCTGACCATACATTTGCCTTGACTGCCGCAAGCCTGACGCGGCCGGCGCCGGTTGCCGCGTTGAGAGGATTCGGACGGAGGGGCATATGCCCCTCCGTCTTTGCTGTTCGGGAAGTGGACAGGCCCGCTCAACCCTGGTAGTGGGTATCGGTGCGTACCTGCTGGGCGGCCGGCGCGCCGACCAGAGCCTCCACCAGGGCCAGCCCGAAGTCAAAGGCGGAGCCGGGAGCCCGGCCGGTGATGAACTTGCCGTCCACCACGGTGGAGCGATCCATCCGGGGCGTGACGCCGTTGGCGGTCAGATCACGCTCCATGCCGGGGTAGCACACCGCCTGACGGCCGGTGAGCAGACCCATCCGGGCCAGCAGGGTGGGAGCGGCACAGATGGCAGCCAGCCACAGGGCTTCCTCCTGGGCAGCCTGGCGGATCAGAGAGAGGACGGTATCGCTGCCCTCCAGGGCGGCAACGCCAGGGCCGCCGGGCAGCACCAGCATATCCCCCGGCTCGATGCCGAACATCTCGCGGGCCTCCTTGGGGATCACAATCTGGCCCTTGGGCCCCACCCGCACCGAGCTCATATAGTGCCGGTCGTCCCGTCTTGTGCTTTTCATGGTATCACTCCGTTTCAAAAGTATAACTTTTCTTACTTCTCGAACATTGTAGCACAATGACAAAGCGCTGTCAAGGGACGGGATGGCAAAAAGCCGTGTTCCCCGTTATCTGCCCTATATCTGCGCGAAAAAATGCACCCGTATCGGGTGCATTTTTTCGTATGGTTATTGGTACATTAAGGCCCTTTATCGGTACATAAAAGGCGGTTATTGGTACGCTTTGCGCCCCGCCCTTCGCCTGCGCCGTTTTTGCGCTTCTTTTTCTCAGTTTTCCCGCAGGGTACCGTCGATGTTGACGGTGATCACCTGCCAGGGGATAAATTTTCCGCTGTTCTGCAGCGCCGTCTTGGCGGCGAACTCCAGCCCGCCGCAGCAGGGCACCTCCATCCGCACGATGGTCAGGGAGCGGATGTCGTTGCGGGAGATGATCTCCGTCAGCTTCTCCGTATAGTCCACGCCATCCAGCTTGGGGCAGCCGATGAGGCAGACCTTCCCTGCCAGCAGGCGGCCGTGGAA
>CAJLWS010000014.1 GCA_905210385.1 uncultured Eubacteriales bacterium
CAAGCCCCGGGGGGGGCTTCCGAAAAAGCCGGGCATTCCCAGTCCATGGCGGAGATCGTGCCGGAGGGACTGGGCCGCCACATCGCCGCCCGTCTGTCCACCCTGCTGCGCCGGGCCGATCACTACGCCGACCACATGTATGACCAGGCCGAGCCAGATGAAGAGACGGTCAAAGCAGAGAAATATATTCCCGGTGTGGACCGGGAGGAGACGCCGGAACCTCCGCCCTCCCGCCGAAAACCCCGCCGCCCAGTGCGTGGGCCGCCGCCCCCCGCCCCCGCCGACCTGGCAGAGCACTGGAAGCAGGGGATGAGAGGGCGCGCCGTCCGCACCTGGCTTTCCTTTTTGTTTGCCTTGGCCGCTGCCGCCGTATCCCTGGAGCTGCCCTTTCTGGATTGGTCCTCCGTTCCCATGCCCACAGTGCGCCTGGCTGTTCTGGTCATCCTGCTGGCTCTGGCGGGGCTGCTGTGCTGGGAGGTCGCCGCCCGCGGCTTGGTCCAGTTGGTGTCCTTGCGCCCCGGAGCGGAAACCCTGGCCGTCCTGGCCTGGCTGTTCACGCTGGCGGACACGCTGGCGCTGCTGGCCACTCAATACCGTCCCGGCCTGCCCTGCTGCGCTGTCACTGCCCTGGGCCTGGCCTTTTCCTTCTGGGGAGACACCCTCCACCGCAAAGGAGACTGGCTCAGTGCCAAGACCGCCTCCCTCACCCGCACCCCTTATGTCGTCACCCTGGACGACGGCAAGTGGAGCGGCCGGCCAGCTTATACCAAGTGGTCTGGTTCCGCCATTGGCTTTGGCAGCCAGCTCCAGATGGAGGACGGGTCCCAGCGGGCCTGGCGTGTGGCCGCTCCCCTGCTTCTGCTGGCCTGCCTGCTGTGCCCTCTGATGGCTGCGGTAGGCTGTGGCGACCCGGGCCGTTTCCTTTGGGGAGCTTCCGCCTGCTTCACCGCCGCTTCCTCCTGGTCTGCCCTGCTGGCCTATGCCCTCCCCTATCACAAGCTTGCCCAACGCCTGCACAAGGTTGGGGCCGCCCTGGCCGGATGGCCAGGGGTCTCTCGCTGCCGGGCCGCTGGCATCCTGATGACAGACCTGGACCTCTTTCCACCCGGCAGCGTCCAGGTAGCCCAGGTGCGGGTATTCGGCGGGGTGTCCACAGAAAAGGTGGTGGCCTATACCGCCACCCTGCTGCGGGTATTTCAGTGCGGCCTTACCCGCCCCTTCCACGACCTGCTCCGGGCTCAGGGCGCCATCTACCGGGAGGTCTCCCATGTGCGCCCCTATGAAGGAGGCTTGTCCGGAATCATCCGCAACCAGGAGGTGCTGGTGGGCACCGCCGCCTTTATGCACCTGATGGACGTAGCCCTACCTCAGGGTCTGAACATTAAGCACGGGGTGTTCTGCGCCATCGATGGGCAGCTGGCTGGCATGTTCCCGCTGAACTATGCCATGAGCCCCGCAGTCAACCCCTCTCTGTCTGCCCTCATGCGCGCCGATGTCTCCCCCATCCTGGCCACCCGGGACTTCAACCTGATTCCCGCCCTGCTGGAACAAAAGTTCAAGCTGCCGGTGGATAAGATGGAGTTCCCCCCGGTGGAGCGTCGTATAGAGCTGTCTCAGCAGGATCAGGAACACAGTGAGGTCCCCGTCGCCCTGCTGTGCCGGGAGGGCCTGAATGTCTACTCTGACGCGGTGGTGGGCGCCCGCCGCCTGCGCTCCACGGTAAGACGGAGCCTGATCTTTGCCCTGGCTGGCGCGGTGGTGGGGGTCTGTCTCACCTTTTATCTCACCTATGTGGGGGCCTGGGACTCCCTCACTCCGGCCAACTTTCTGATCTTCATGCTGGCCTGGCTGGTACCTGAGATGCTGCTGGCCAACTGGGTCAACCAGTTCTGAACGCCTCCGGAAGGCGCTTTCTCCCCTCACCCCATGGTCCCGAAGGTCCCGGCTTGCCGGGGCCTTCTTGACTTTTTTCCCGTGGTTCACTATATTCTGAAGTAATGAGACCCACCCGCAAAGCGCTTCAAAAGGAGGATGTACCATGATCCGAGTCGCCATCGTGGAGGATGATCCCGGCTACACCCGCACGCTGGAGGAATACCTGAACCGGTATGCCGCTGAGCACGGCATCAGTTTCGACCTGCGTTGCTTTTCCGATGGGGACGAGATCGCCGAGGGGTACCGGGCCGGGTTTGACATCATCTTCATGGACGTGGAGATGCCCTTCCTCAACGGCATGGACGCCGCCCGGGAAATCCGCCGGTCCGACCCGGAAGTAGTCATCATCTTTATCACCAATATGCCCCAGTATGCCATCCGGGGGTATGAGGTGGCCGCGCTGGACTATGTACTCAAGCCGGTGAGCTATTTCGCCTTCAGCCAGCGGCTGGAGCGGGCCATCCAGCGCCTGAAGAACCGGGAGCAGAAGTACATCGTCCTGCCCGTGAAGGGCGGGATGCGCAAGCTGGAGGTATCGGATATTTACTATATTGAGAGCCAGGATCATGAGCTCACCGTCCACACCCGCGCCGGCGACTTCAGCACCGGCATCACCATGCGGCAGATGGAGGAGACGCTGTCGGGCCTGCACTTCTTTCGTGGCAACAACAGCTACCTCATCAATCTGGAGCACGTGGACGGGGTGCAGGACGGGTGCGCCGTGGTGCGGGGCGAGCTGCTGCGGCTCAGCCGTCCCAGAAAGAACGCCTTTCTGGAGGCGCTGTCCAACTATATGGGCGAGGTGCTGAAATGACGCTGCCTGACATCCCCCGGCTGTATACTGCCCTGGCGGAGTGGTGCGCCTGCATGGTGTATATCATGGCGGTCCCCCGCCGGCTTCGGAGCTGGAAGCTGCCGCTGTGGTCCGGAACAATCCTTGTCGTGCTGTCCGTATTTCTCGTCCTGACGGGCGATCTGTCCATCGGCTTCTGGCTGCCCTGCATGGCAGCGGCAGTGGGGTTGATGTACCTGCTGCTGGCGGTGTGCTGCCAGATCAGCCTGCGAGATGCAGGCTACTACTGCATTCAGGCCTTCGTGCTGGCGGAGTTTGCCGCCTCCCTGGAGTGGCAGCTGTACTGCTTCCTGCTCTTGAACCGGGACCACTCCTTCTGGTCCAGGGCCGCTCTACTTCTGGCGGTCTACGCCGGCGTGTACCTCCTGGCCGGTTACCTGGTCCGAAGGCTGTACGCCAAGATGCCCGTGCTGGGCTCCACTTGGAGGGAGCTGGGCTCCGCCGCCATCATCGGCCTGGCCGTCTTCGCCCTGAGCAACCTGAGCTTCCTGTCCATCCGCACCCCCTTCAGCGGGCAGTATGGCCCGGATATGTTTAACATCCGCACCATCATGGACCTGGGCGGCCTGGCCATTCTGTACGCCCACCACCTGCAGTGCCGGGAGCTGCGGGTGAGCCGGGAGCTGGAGTCCATGGAAAACGTGCTGCATAAGCAGTACCAGCAGTACCAGCTGTCCAAGGAGAGCATCGACCTGATCAACCGGAAGTACCACGACCTCAAGCACCAGATCGCCGTGCTGCGGGCCCAGCCCGACGCCGTCCAGCGGGAGGCCTATCTCACCCAAATGGAGTCAGAGATCAAGACCTACGAGGCCCAGAACAAGACCGGCAACCAGGTGCTGGACACGGTGCTCACCAGCAAGAGCCTATACTGCACCCAGCACGGCATCACCCTGACCTGTGTGGCGGACGGTGCCCTG
Source organism: uncultured Eubacteriales bacterium (assembly GCA_905210385.1). Lineage (GTDB taxonomy): Bacteria > Bacillota > Clostridia > Oscillospirales > Oscillospiraceae > Enterenecus. Next base: position 3,709 of record CAJLWS010000014.1, read on the forward strand.
CTGAACTTCATGGACGTGATGGACCTAAGCGCGGTGTTCGGCAACGCCCTGGACAACGCCATCGAGTGTGAAGAGCGTATCGCCGAGCCGGAAAAGCGGCTGATCCACGTGTCAGTGTCCGCCCAGCGGGGCTTCGTCCTCATCCGGTTTGAGAACTACTGCGAGGACGCCCCCAGCTTCTCCGAGGGGCTCCCAGTAACCACGAAAAAAGACCAGAACTATCACGGATATGGCCTGAAGAGCATCCGCTACGTGGCCAAAAAGTATGGCGGCACCGTCACCATCCGAATGGAGAAACAGTGGTTCGTGCTGTAGGTCTTGCTGCCCCGCCCCTGCTGACCACAGGGGCGGGCGTACCGCATTCTGGGACTGTTTTCGCCATTTTGCGCACCAGAGCCGTTTTATCTTGTGCACTTTGACATATATCATCTACAATCTGCGGGGAGATTCAAACAATCTGCGCAGTCTATACGCACGGTCTCCAAAAATTTGCTAAACTCTGGGTACGAGTAGGGCTCGCTGTAGGCAATCTGGTCCAAATGGATCGGTTTTGCCTGAACGGTCCCAATTTCAAGATTGAAGGGAGGCCCAGGGAAGAAGAAATCGCTCACCTCACAGCCGGGACGTATTCCCGTCCCACGCAAATCGTCAATGTATGGAGGTCGTTATGAAATGAAAAGTGGCAATCTTGCGCGGCATGGCCGCAATCATGGCGTTTTTATTGTTTGTTACAGTATCAGCTTCAAACTTGATGTTTTCCTATGCAGGAGTTATCAATAGTGAATTCAACGTTAACACAAGTGTTACCGTTGAAACGGATAGCTCTTCCGCAGATAATCTCTTCTATTACGATACTCGGTATGGCACCGATATCACAAATAAACAAGCCGTGTTGCAGGTAGAAATGGATGCTGCGACAGAAAACATACGGCAAGCGGAGGAGGGCTCCGTGCTGCTACGCAATGAAAATCACGCCTTACCTCTTGAAGTGGGCAGCCGAATTACAGTATTCGGAAATGGTTCCTACAATTCTGTGGGCACTTCCAGCAGCACCGCCTTTGAGGCGATCCCATCCGTCAGTCTAAACTCCGCGCTTCAGAATGCATACGGCGCAGATAACGTCAACCTTATTCTGTCTGAAAATGTGTATTCTGGACTCGGCTCTACCTCCAACACAGAGGTTGTTGAGGCTTTAATTGGTGATGTAACGGCATACGAAGATACTTGGCAAACTGACTTCAATGATGCGGCTATCGTCATGTTCTCCCGGATCGGCTCAGAGAGCAACGAAAGCGCAATGTACACAGAAGGCACGCGTCACTATTTAGGTTTACAGCCCAATGAGCAAGACCTGTTAGCTTATCTTCAGGAAGAGAAAGCTGCTGGTATCTTTGACCGGATTATCGTGCTCATCAATGCGGATCAGATGATGGAGCTTGACTGGCTGGACGACTATGATGTTGACGCCTGTGTCCTGGCTGGCTTGCCCGGTGATGTTGGCTTTACCGGACTTGCCAATATTCTGACCGGAGAAGCAACCCCCTCCGGCCGCACGGTGGACACCTACGCTGCGAACTCTCTCTCTGCGCCCGCCATGACCTATGCTGGGGAAAATACGCAGAGTTGGGCAAATGTAGATTGGGTACACAGTAATAGCGGAGACTATAGCGCAATGAACACCAGCTATATTGACAACTATGTTATCTATGCGGAAGGTATCTATGTCGGGTATAAGTATTACGAGACCCGGTATGAAGACGTGGTAATGGGGACTGGAAACGCCGACAGTACAGTGGGGTCTTCCACTGGCGAGTCATGGAGCTATACAGATGAAGTGGTTTTCCCCTTTGGCTATGGCCTGTCCTACACTACTTTTGAACAGGAATTGCTGGGTGTGACGTACCAAGCAGAAACCGATGAGTATCAAGTTCAGGTCCAGGTTACAAATACCGGAGATGTTGCCGGAATGTCTGTCATCGAGGTCTATGCACAGACTCCATATGGAGATTACGAAAAGGAGAATCTGATAGAGAAGGCCGCCATACAGTTTGTCGGTATGGAAAAAACAGAGTCCCTGGAACCGGGGGAAAGCGTCACTGTCACTGTTCCTGTGGACCGCTATATGCTGGCCAGCTATGATAGTCATAATGCCAAGGGATACATTCTAAGTGCAGGTGACTATTATCTGTCTATCGGTGAAAACGCCCATGATGCGCTCAATAATATTTTAGCGGCCAAGGGTTATACGGTCTCCGATGGTATGGACTACGATGGAGATGCTTCCAAAGTCCATTCTTGGAATCAAGCAGAATTGGATACAGAAACCTACAATCTCTCCCGCTTTACCGAAATGGAAGTAACCAATGCATTTGACAATGCCGATCTCAATTATTATGGGATTGATTTTACCTATCTCTCTCGGGCAGACTGGGAAAGCACTTATCCCATCGAGCAAGTTGCAATCGAAGTTACCGAGGAAATGCTAATCGATCTGGATTCTGACTGGTATGAACAGCCAGAGGATGCTCCATCTCCTTCTGATTTCACTCAAGGAGCTGACAATGGATTGACTTTGGCTGATATGAGAACAGTACCATGGGAAGACGAAGAGACCTGGGACGCTTTATTAGATCAGATGACCATTGCTGAAATGGCCAGTTTGCTCTCCGACAACCGGGGCAACGAGGCAATTGAAAGTATCGGAATGCCTGCCCTTCAGCGAAATGACGACGGAATGGGCGTAGGCGGTACGCTTACGGCCGTTGGAAGCAGCGCCCTTGACTGGGTGTCTGAGGTTATGACTGCCCGCACCTGGAACAAAGATCGTTTCTCCTCTCGGGGCGAATTGCTGGCTCTCGAAGCTACTTATAGCGGCATCAACGAAATTTGGTACGGCGGCGGAGACCTACACCGTACACCAATCGGCGGCCGTAACTGGCAGTATTACTCGGAAGATGGCAATTTCGGCTATATCGTCGGAGCATATGAAGCCAAGGCCATGCAGGATATGGGGGTCATCTATGCGATCAAGCATTTTGCGTTGAACGATCAGGAAACCAATCGAGGCGGGCTGGCAACATTTGCGACAGAGCAAGCGATTCGCGAGATCTATCTGCGCGCCTTTGAGGGGGCCTTTTGTGAGGGCGGGGCCATGGGTGTAATGACCGGCTTCAACCGAATCGGCGTCAGTTACAACGCTACAAATCAAGGGCTTTTAACTACTGTGCTCCGGGGTGAATGGGGATATAAAGGCCGTGTTACTACAGATGGCTTTGGTGTAGATGTGCTCTATCAGCACCATTTTGCAGAGCAGCTTGTTAACACGGTTACTTATTGCTGCGTAGATGCGGGAAACTACTGTGCCGGAATCGAGGCACTAATTAATGCAGGGGACGGATATCTCCTTCAGTGCCTCCGTCAAGCCACAAAGTACAATCTATATGCGATTAGCCGCACCATTGTCCAAAACGGTTTGAGCAATACCACCGTAGTCGTCCAAATCGTCCCGCTGTGGCAAACCGCATTGTTAACTGCAACTGCTCTATTCGCCCTAGGTTTCGTCGGCTGTACGGTTGCTTCTGCTATTTTCATTCAGAAGGACCGCCGGCATCCAGATGGACAGGAGGTTTAATGGACATGGATAGAAATCGAATGAAGCATATGGGACTTAGTCGAACTTTCAGCCAATGCAGCGCTGTGCTAAGTCTTGCAACATTGCTTATTTATAGCATATATGGCTTGATTTACAGTTACTTTGACCTGGTTGTATTTTTATCCTTGGCACTGGGTGTTATATGTGCGCAGGTGTACGTAATCGTACAGCGTGGCTGGAGCTGTCTGCTCAATCTTGTCTCTGTTGCCTTCCTTTCTTTCGGTGTTGGCCTGTTCTTTCTGAACAGCTACCCTGTTTGGGCAGATCGTTTGAACAATATTGACATGTATGGCTCGCGGGGAACCTTGGTCCCGGTCGTCTCCATCATCTTGCTGTTATTCGTCTGCATTCTGCTTGGGATTATATCCTGTTTCTCTCTGGATCGAAAGGATGTGAAGAAATGAAAAAGCGCACCGCACTTCTCATCGGTGGCTTAGCCCTTTTTGTCCTGCTCTGTTCGGGCTGCACCTCCGCTTTTACCAATGCGGAAACTTATTTTTCTAATACAGGAGATATTCTTTCCATCCTGTTTGACAGCAACCAGTCCATAAATCCCAATGAAAGCACTACCGATTCGGCCGCCACGCAACTGGATACTCCAAGCAATTTTACTCTGGATGCTGATGGGAACTATTCCTTTGATGGTGTGGAAGGCGCTGAATACTATCTTCTCTATTTCTGCGCCCCCACCGCAACTGAAGATGGCGACGATTTTCTCTATTCCAGTCAGAACATCCCGGCGGAGAATGGAACCGGGTCTTACAGTGGGAACGTAAACGATTTGATCGACTATGCCTATGGCTCCTATCTGGTAAAAGTATTTGCCTTTCCAGAACTGGGGGATGCGAACTACTCTATGTCGAAGGCTGCCACTGCTGAATACACAGTATCCGGCGCTATCACAGACGGAACCGTACCATCCAAATAAGAAGTAAGCCGACTCCTAACTATATATTATATCTATGAAGCTCAAAGACCGCCTACCAGCATCTATCACTGGCAGGCGGTTTTTATATGGAAAGGGGTCAGAACAATTATGAGTAAAACAAGACGAAATGGCGAAGGCTCCATTCGAAAAAGGAGCGAACACAGCTGGGAGGTACGGGTCTCCGGTGGGATCGACTTCGCAACAGGAAAGCCTACCCGAATTTCAAGATATGCGCCTACGGAGGAAGAAGCAGTCCGCTTACTTCACCAGCTCAGTTTTCAGTATGGGACCGATCAGGTCAAGATCAGCAACATGACATTGGGCGAATGGCTGGACCTGTGGCTGGCTGTTTACATGCGGCACTGCCTGAAGCAGTCCACCTATAACAGCTACGACAGCTATGCCAAAAATCATTTCAAACCTGCCTTGGGGAATGTCCGGCTGTCCGATCTCACCACACGAATGCTCCAGCAGCTCTATAACTATAAACTGGAGCATGAAGGGCTCTCCCCAAAAACAATCCGAAATCTGAATCTGTATCTGCATAAGGCATTGAGCCAAGCCAAAGCAGAGGGCTTGATCTTAACAAACCCTGCGGAAGGCATCAATCTCCCCCGCTCGCAGAAACCGCAAATTGAAATCCTCACCAGAGATGAACAAGCCAGGCTCGTACAAGCCAGCTACCGGCACCGATATGGTGTATTTATCCGGCTTGTTCTGATGACAGGGCTGCGTTTGGGAGAACTGCTGGGGCTGCAATGGTGTGATATTGATTTTCGTACCAATCTGCTCCGCATCCAGCGCACGTTGAATCGCTTGCAAAAACAGGACATTCCCGAGGATCACACAGGCCCTCGGACAGAAATCGTTATCCAAGAGCCAAAAAGCGAAAACTCGATTAGAAGCATCCCTCTGCTTGCCCCCGTTATCACAGACCTGCTGAATTGGCGGAAGGTCCAGGAGACGGACAAAGCTGCCATCAAAGGATATATGGAGAGCGGCTTTATCGTGACCAATCCCATGGGTGATTACATAGAGCCGCGCACTTTTTCTGATTATTATCATCAAATTTTGGAACTGGCGGGACTGAGGCCCTTCACGTTCCACGCCCTTCGTCACACCTTTGCGTCCAGAGCCTTGGAGCAAGGGATGGACGAGAAAACCCTATCCACGATTTTGGGACATTATTCGGTGGCATTTACCATGGACACCTATGCCCATGTACTCACAGACCATCTGAATCAGGAAATGGGGCTGATGGAGGAACTGTACCTCATCAACATGACTACTCCACAGAACCTGATCTATCCCGTTATCGTGACGGCAACAGGCTGTGGATATCTATTTCAATGCCCAGACTTCCCAGAGATACAGCTGGACACACCCACTGTGGAGGCCGGAGCAGCTGCGGTCACTGCGGCCTTACGAGATGCTGTCGTGGCGATCCAGTTCCCGCCCCCTCCCAGTGAACCAGCCGGGATCACCCTCACACCAGGGCAGTTTTTGCTTCAGGTCACTGTCTGACTGTGCAAATTTGATAAAATCGCATCGGTGTTTTTGACAGTCAATTGGGGTAACATTGGGGTATAACAAACGCAGTAAACGCTCCAACAACGCAAAAAAGTACCGTATTCTGTGCGAATACGGTACTTTTATGGAGTGTAAGACCAATTGAGATATTTGCAAAAAGTCTTTATTCTCAAGGCTTCGCCGGTCTTCACTCATTATTTTTCTGCCGTTTTCGCTGCGATAGCTGCGGACTTTCCACTCGAGGGTCATTTTAGTGTTCGACCAAAAAAGATGTCCGCTTTATCCATGCCGAAAGATTGACTGAGGGAAGCACCTGCTTCATCGGACACATTATCCAAGGAGTTCGTCCAGCAGGTAGTTGTATTCCGGCAGCTGATCCGTGTACTCTTTCATCCATTCCCGCATAGCTCGCTTTTCCAGATTGGTGGCTTCCGTGTAATCCTCGCTGTGCCCTTCCTGCTCCATAAAGTCGTATGCGAGATTCTGATAGATCTCTTTCACCAATGTTTCGGGATCTTCCAGTCGTGTTACATCGGAGTCATCAATGGAATCCGCCGCAGGCAGGCCAAGCAGAACATACCCGAACTTTTTCGAATAGACCACATCGAGCAATTCAGAGCCTTCAATGTAGTTCTGGAATACCCCAAGGACCCTCTCAAGCTCACTTTTCTTTTCCTCTAATGAACTCATGGCAACATCTCCTTCCCGCCGGAATGACCGACTTTCCCGGTCTGGTGTATGTGGTTCTTTTATTATACCGCATTTTCTTTGGCCGTGGAAGAGAGGTGGGACGGGAACTTTTCCCAATCACATGGTCTGTTCCATTGTTGCCACACGGAAATAACCATGAGAATAGGCGGGGGCCAGATCGATTTCGCCATCTGGGCAATAGACCCGGACTCCTGCTGCGGTCAGCTTTTCTCCAATCGCCGCCAAACCTTCGGCGTCACGAGCCAGACGGTCGCCGTTCATCACCAGCACCCGGTCATAGACCCCATGTCGTGCATCACGGATCAGCGTTCGAATGCTCTGTCGGTTTGCGTCCAAGCCGCTCTCATATTGGAGCATCTCTGCGGAAATCGAAAAGCCAAGCTGGCCGGCGAGGCTTCGGAGTGCGGTAAGCTGCTGGTTCATGGCGAGACGGTTGCTTTCCGTGGACGCTCCATCCACCCGGCAGTAAAGGCAGCACTTAGGCATCTGATTTGACCTCCTTGAACGAATTTTGGAAGAAGCTGCCACTTAGCCCTGACATTCATCCCGGATGAAATCGTACAGGACTTCCGGCTCCTTCAGGCACCACTTGGTTTTTTCATCATCGGTCCAGACTTCGTAGCCTGGGGCGGCCTCGTAAAGCCACCAGCTGATATAGTCGTACTGGTCGTTGACCGCTTCCTTCAGCACATCCAGCAAGGCGGCAAGAACCAGCGCTCCGCCCTCAAAGACGAAATGTCCATCTCCCATCATGGCGAGTGCCTTACTGAACTGTTCGTCTCGATCCTTTTGCGCTTGGATCTTTCGCAGGGCTTCACAGAAGGTTTCCTTGGACAGCATTAAAGTCCCCCTCCCGGATTCTCCCCCTCCGCTTCCTGTTCGGCTTTCCATTTCAGAAGCAAGGAGATGGCCAACTCCTGAGTAGCGGGATTGACGCAGAACTCGAAAAACTTCACAGCCAACATTTCTGGCGTCAGCCCCATCGGGGCGATCACCGCTTCCAACTGTTCCAGAAGCTCCGCATCTACTTGGATTTCCACGAGCTCATATTGCTTTTCATCCATGGTGCGTTTCCTCGCCTTCCGAAGATTCCTTCCGCAACTCGTCCAGTCGCTGCCGGAACAGCTCCTGGAGCTCCTTCCAGACCTGCGGCTGCTTGAGGGTCACTATCGGCTGGTTCAGTTCCCGCTCCAGATCGGCGACAGCCACCGAAAGCGTCTTTTCATCGAACAACTGGTAGTGGCGACGAAGATACTGGACGACCGCCGCACTCTCCTCATCTTCGCTGCGCATGGCATAGCGGAGGGCGCTGTTGATGACACAGGAAAAGTCATCCACATAGTCAAGGTTGAACCAGGAGGCTGGGCAGAGAACCAGGTCATCTTTGCCTTCCTCGGTGATCACCAGCCCAATGTCCTCGCGGCTTATCCTTTCCAGCACGGTGTCCAGGTCATCTGCCAGTGCCTGGCGTGAGATGCGTTCCATGTTTTCCAGAGGTTGCAGAATCGGCATCCTTTCTTTCCTCCTATCGTATTCTTTGATTTTGCCAGATGTAAGCACTCGGCTTAAGCCGTGCCACACTTGCGGATATGGCTCCTGCTCTCCATATCGACTCAAATGTTCGCTGATCTTTGCTGCGGCGGCGGAACGGGCAGCCGCATCAAGACGGCTCAGGTTCCGGCAGGTAAATTCTGCAGCTATGCCGGGCATATAGGTGTGCCGCCCCAGACTGTACTGGATCGCCGCCAGAACGATATGCCGCTGCCCTCCATCTAAAATGGGAGCGAGGATTCTCACGGAGAACAGCAGCCCGGTGCTTCCTTTTTGGGACTGGAGAGAGAGGCCGTTTCGCTCGGCTCGTTCCATCGTGTGCGTCCAGTCCTGCCGTGCGATGAAACCGGCTACAGGAGCCACCTCATAAAAGCCTTTTTTATGTCTCACGGCTGCACCTCAAGCCCGGCTTTTGACTGACCTTTATACAGAAGATTGTTGGCCTCCATCTCCTCAAAGGTGACCGGCTCGAAGTGATTGACATCCACTCCGGCATTCAGCATTCTCTCGTTTGCCTGGATGAGCGGCCAGTAATCCGCGTCGGTATTGCCGTGGATGTGGCCAAAGACCATGTAGCAGCGCATGATGTGAGGCCAAGACATCATGGGGTAGTGACAAAGTGTGTACTGCCGCTTCCCGTCTGCGACATACAGCAGGTTATTGACGCTTTCAAAGAATCGTTCTGTCTGACAACTCCTGATCCATCCCCTGTCATGATTCCCAAGGATGAGATGTTTCTTCCCCCGCAGCCGCCGCAGGTATTCCTCCGGCGGCTTTTGGCTGCGGTAGATCAGGTCGCCGAGGATATAGACAGTATCCTTCCCTGTGACCTTGTGGTTCCAGTTTTCGATGAGAGTTTCGTCCATCTCCTCGATACTGGAAAAGGGCCGATTGCAAAGGCGGATGCAGTTTTCGTGACCGAGATGCAGGTCAGAGGTAAAGAAGATCATGGGGTTTCACCCTCCTTCTTCATCCTGGGAACTGGGATTGGCTGCCATCGGCAGTATTTTGCAAGTTCATCCTGACGCTCCCGAGGCAGGTTCATAAAATCGACAATGCTCTCTCCCGGAAACCTGTCGTGGCAGTAGGCGGGAAAGACTCCCTCCGGCACGATGCCGATGGACTCCGCTCCGGTCAGGCGGGCCTTCAGTTCCTCTGCGTTTCGGATGCATACGGGAACGCCTGCCCGATAAAGCGCCAGGAAGAAACGGACCGCCTCAATCGTCCGGGTCTCCGCAAGACCGGCCACCACCAGATAGTAGCCATGCGCATCTTGGTGTACGATGCAGTCGATATGGGTGCTGTTGCCGCCCCGGCATACCTCCCAGGGGTGACCGGTGCGGGGACGCTCCTTCAGCCACCGTGCAAAAGCTTCGGGGGAATCTCCGCCCAGCTTGGACAGTCCCTCGTCCCGCCCATCGGCGTGGAGAGCGTACTGCTCTTTTTCCGATTTCTCCGTTCCAGTGTATCCCATGGCCCGATAGCCCAGGGCACAGAAGTGATAGAATTCGTTTGCGGTCACGGATGGGAGCCGCTTGTTATTTTCCAAAGGATACCCAACCGCCGAGGTGAGAAACTCCTCCACCTCCTGCTGGGAGAAGTCCTGGAAGAACTCCTCCTTCCACTGTGGGAATACCCTCCACAGATCCCGGCGCAGGATGGTTCCGGTTCGATGCCAGATGGGCAGCTCCCGCTCCACCAGTTCCTGATAAGAACCGGTTTCCACCATCTGAACGGTGTCCCGTACCGCACCCTCCAGCCAGGCGGTGAATGGGGCGATGTCATAGGGGAAGGCGCGCTCTTTGCGGCTGTCCACCTCCAGCACATGCCGATGCCCCAAGAATATTGCCCGATACCCGATCTTCTGATCCTCGCCGGCGGCAAAGTGGAACCACGCTGCCTCCTCCGGGAACTCGGAATGCCACCAGGTTTCAAACTCCTCAAAGCTCTCCACCTGGCCGTCCGCCCGCAGCTCCTCAAAGCTGCCGAAGTCTTCAATGGTACCTCGCTCCGCACGGAGCCATAGTTTCCAGCTTGTGTTCTCCGGGCCTGGCTCCAGCCGGTGGAGAAGGCGGAAGATCCGGTCGATGGCCGCATAGGATGTCTCGTCATAGGTGAAGGAGCAGTTGATGTTTCGGTATTCCACCCGACCCAGCCAGTTGATGTAATGCTTGATCTCCGGCGCTTTCATGTTTCCACCTCCTCAGTATCCGTATCCCCATCCTCCGTTTCCTCAAACTGGAGCCGGAAGAGGGCTGTGTGCTCTCCCACAAGAGCGGGGTATTTGTAATAGACATGGCGGCAGAGGGTTTTGTACAGTTCAAGGAGCCTCGGATTATCTCCGAAGTCCACAAGCCCGTCCATGATTCGCTCGATCTCCCGCTCCTCGGTGATCCTGCCGTTCAACACCTGTTCTACCAAACGGCTGTATTGCTGATATGCGGCGTCCATTAGGCGGGAAATCTCCTGGACGATCTCACGGATTGCGGCAAAGCACGCCTCCTGCTCCTTGGCCTCCGGCCTTTCTTCCTCTGTCATAATGTGTCCCCTCCCGTCAAGAGTTGCGGCGCAGCCTCCACGCTGTGGAAGAGGAAGTGCATCCGGTCGATATGCTTGTCAATATGCCAGTGTCCACAGAACCAGTGGTCGTATTTGAGTTTCCGCTCGATCTCCTCCAGCCATTTCTCGGTAGAGTCGTCCACGGTACTCTGGTCGATCATCGGAAGAAAGGCCTCGCGAGGCTCATACGGATAGGGACAGGTGTGGGAGAGGACGGTATCTACCTGCCACCCGCAGGCGTCCAGCGTCTGGATAACCTTGTCCTTGATCTCCTGGGAAGGCTGCTCATCCGGCCACCAGCCGTAACCTCTGGCCAGCCGGTAGAATTTGTCCACGCTGTAAGCTCCGCCGATGACCAAATGTCGGAGACCTTCCAGATCAAAGATCTCACCATCCATAGCAAACAGCAGGCGGGGAAAGGCTTCCTCTACCCAGACTGTCCCGCCGTTCCACTGCTTCGTGCGATAGGAAGGGATGCTGGCCGGCCGGATCTCATGGTTGCCGTGGATGCAGAGCATCGTCGGCTTTACGGCGGCAAGAACTCTCTTCATCTCTGTGTCTCGCCGGTTTCGGTAGTAGTTCGCTCCTACATCTCCAAGCAGAACCAGAGTATCCTGCTCTGTCAGCTTCTTGCTGTCGCAAAACTGTATGACCTCATAGGGGTCTCCGTGGATATCACCCGTGTAATAGATCATTGGTCATTCCACCTTTCTTTTCTCATTATACCAACTCGGAAGACCCATATCCGGGACTTTCCAAAAACATATCCACTGTTCCAAAAATATATCCACCTTTACTGGCATAGATCGACCGGCAGTCAATGCTCGTGACTTCCGGTTGATTGCTTTCTCAGGTTCAGACGGTAAAATCAAAGTTATCTGGTTTACCGTATCTGCCTTGATGCTCTTTCAAGGAGGCTTTCAGCGATTTTATAACATCCAGGAGAATCATCATCTCATAGGTACTGCAATCCGAAAGGAGCAGGGCGATTTCTTCGCTGGCGCACCGTTCAGTGCTGATGATTTGCTCCATCAAAAGCCGGTCGGGAGATACGCCCAAAGCATTGGCGATAAGCACAAAGGTGTCAAGGCTCATGCTCTTGATCCCGCTCTCTATGTAGCTGATGTAAGATGGCGTTTTATCCACCAGTTCAGAGAGCATCGCTTGCGAAAGGTGGTTGCGCTGACGGACTTCACGGATGTGTTTTCCAATGACTTTGTAGTTCAGGCTCATAATAAGACCTCCAAAAAATTTTGCAGTCTTATTATAGTGTTTAGATTATATCATCAACTCGACTGTAGGTTTGTCAAACATATTGGACAGTGAATTCGTTCGGAGAAAGCCAACTAA
>CAJLWS010000015.1 GCA_905210385.1 uncultured Eubacteriales bacterium
GCAAGGAAAAACGGCAAGCCAGCCTTTACAGGCGGGCTTGCCGTACACGGTCTGTCAGGCCCTGGGATGGGCCTTGATGTACACATCCTTCAGTTTCTGACTGACAATCTGGGTATAAATCTGAGTGGAAGAAATGTCCGCATGGCCCAGCATCTCCTGGATAGATTTCAGATCAGCGCCATTCTCCAATAGATGCGCGGCAAAGGAATGGCGAAGGGTATGAGGGGTGATATCCTTGCTGATCCCTGCTTTTTCCTGATAATGCTTGACAATTTTCCAAAAACCCTGACGGCTCATCCGTTCGCCATTCATATTGACAAATAGCGCAGATTCCTGCGGGTCTTCCAAAAGCTGCGGCCGAACCTCCTTTGTATATGTCTGCAGCGCCTTGACCGCTCCGCAGTACAGAGGAACAATGCGATCCTTACGTTTTCCGACGCATCGGATAAATCCAAGCGCAAGGTTGATGTCCTGCACGTTCAAAGCAATTAGCTCAGAAACACGAATTCCGGTCGCATACAGCACCTCGAGCATAGCCTTATCCCTGCAGCCTTTCGCATCAGATGGATCCGGCTGATCCAAAAACAGATCAACCTCTTTATTCGTCAAGATCGCAGGTAACTTTCGTTCAATCTTAGTGGGAGTAAATCCCTTTGCCGGATTCAAAGGAACGATATGGACACTCTGCATATATCCATAAAAAGATTTGAGTGCGGCAACAGAGCGGACGATAGTCGCATCGGACTTACCATGCTTTCCAAGGTAAAGCGCGTAGCGTTTGATATCCTCTTGGGTAGCTTGAGGCAGTTCCAGACGTTCTCCATTCATCCACTGAGAAAACTGTCGTACATCCCTCATATAGGAACATAGCGTGTTTGCCGCGGCCCCTTTCTCGTGGGCCAACCACTCCTCATAGCCAGCCAGATAATCCATCTATCCTCACTACCTCTCTTCTCTCAAAAAGCAAAAAGCCGGGTACAAATTGTGCTCAACAATGCTGGCATAACCGTCCACTGTAATATCGCTGCAAGGATAAGAAGCCCAGCGGACGGAACCAGTGTGACAACTTTTTGGCGCAACGAAAAAACTGGGTGGTCTCCATAAGCTCCAACTCTGCCCAGCGAGGAACGAAACGCGTCACAGCTTATGGCAAACAGAGCCGGGATAACGAGCAGCGCCGGTATCCCAAACGCAACTAAAGCCGCAAGCATTCCACTACCTCCAAATAGCCGAAGAAACAGCGAAACAGCATAGGAGAGTAAAAAGCCCCGAGCCAATAGAAGCGCGGGAACACAGATCACACCCAAGGCAGTAAAGCCAAACACCAGTGCAGCCAAAGGCCATTGCGTCAAGTCCCAGATCACTGTCCAGATTGCGGGCCTCCACCCTTCCTCCAAACTAACAGACTGAAAATAATTCTGCAAGTAAGCCGACAATTCTGAACTGGCCTCACCAAAAGAGGCAAAAAGCAAACCGGACAGAAGTCCCAGAAAGAAACATCCTCCCAAAATCAAGAAAGAAAACAGTTCGCCGTCTCCCTCTAAGCGGCGCACCGTTGCTTTCTTCGTAAAATGGCCTGTCACGACAATCACCCCGAGACAAAGCCTATGCAAATGCGCAACCCTTTATGCCTTTCTCTACAGTTAACGGTAACACCTAATATAGCCCACTTTTCAAGGAAACGCAAGTGTTTTCGAGGAATTTTCTGCCCCAAATTTTTTATCTACATGTTTTATGTAAATTTAATTATGTAAACGCTTGAACCAAGGGGGCTGGACACGCTTCATATTGAGCAGCAGAAATAGGAGCCACACAAGATCTTGTGTGGCTCCTATTTCTACCTAAAAAGTATTTTTTGTGAAAATATAGGCTTATTCGTCTTTCTGCATGCAGGCCTTCATGGCGATGGCACACTCTAAGCGCTTGCGCTGCATCTGGCAGCCGAGCTCATTAGGGATCTTAATGTCGCCGTTAACCAGTAGGTTGGACGCTGAGCATCCTCCACTGCAGTAGAACTTCGCCCAGCAATCCTGGCAGACAGGACGGCTGTAGATGTTCAGCCCGGCAAACTTGCGGGACAGCTCCATATCAAAGCTCCCATCCCACACATTTCCCATGAGGTAGTCCTCGTTGCCCACGAACTGATGACAGGGATAGAGGTCGCCGTCCGGGGTGACGGCCACATACTCACATCCAGCTCCGCACCCCCGCAGCCGCTTGATGACGCAGGGTCCCTGGGACAGATCCACATTGAAGTGGAAAAAGTTCACGTCGTCCCGCTTCAGAAGCTCCTCCGCCAGCCGCTCATACTCCTCCAAGATGGTCGGCAGATCCTCCTCCCGTAAGGTATAGCTGCAGTCGGGACCGCCCACAACGGGCTCTACTGAGACATGGCGGAACCCCTGGTTGGCGATGTGCAGCACGTCGGCGGCGAAGTCCCGGTTATAGCGGGTGAAGGTGCCCCGCAGGTAGTAGTCCTTCTCCCCCCTGCCGGCCACCAGCTTCTGAAACTTCGGGAGGATGACGTCGTAGCTGCCGGTGCCCGCAACCGTCTTTCGCATGCAGTCGTTGACTTCCGGTCGGCCATCCAGAGACAGTACCGCGTTGGACATCTCCTCGTTAATGTACACGATGTTCTCGTCGTTGAGCAGCACGCCGTTGGTGGTGATGGTGAAGCGGAAGCTCTTATTGTGCTCCTTCTCCAGAGACCGGGCGTACTCCACCGTGGCCTTGACGGTGTCCATGGCCATCAGCGGCTCGCCGCCGAAGAAGTCCACCTCGATATTGCGGCGGTTCCCGGATCGCCGGATCACAAAGTCAATGGCCTTCTTGGCCGTATCGATATCCATGGTCATGCGCTTGCCGGTTCCAAAGTCCCCAGTGGAGGCAAAGCAGTACTGGCACCGCAGGTTGCAGTCGTGGGACACGTGGAGACACAGGGCCTTGACCGGGGCGTCCTTCTGCATGAGCACGGCGGCCTCGGGATCCAGGTAGCTGTCGTCTGTGAACAGCAGCCCCTTGTCCTGCAGTTCCCGCAGCTCCAACCAAGCGGTCTGGACCGCTTCTCTCCCACAGCCTTCCAGCCTGTCAAATACCCACTGGGGGCACGCCCCATCAGGGACGCCGTCCTCCAACAGGTTGAGCACGTCATAGGCGGTCTTGTCCAGAATATGTACGGCGCCGCTGTATACGTCTACGGCGATATTGACGCCGAGACATTGGAATGTATGAACCATCGGTTTTTCCTTCCCCTTTTTGGGCTCCACACAGAAAAAGGGTGGGACATGCCCACCCTTTCTGGAGCTCATTGACAGTTTTATTTCTGATTCTCGCACTTCTGGTTAGCCACCGTGCAGGAGGTTTTGCAGGCGGACTGACAAGAAGTCTGGCACTCGCCGCAACCGCCGTGAGCGGCGCTGTTTTTCAGGGTGGCGCCATTGAGCGTCTTAATATGAGTCATGGGTTCTCCCTCCATTCCTTTGAGTTATTTCTATCTTACCATAGCTCCAGCCCTGTTTCAAGGTCTACTTTGCAAGTCCCTCTTCGGCTCTTCCACCGCAGGCGCGTTTTTCTCCGGCGGCCGCCGAAGAAAGGTATAGGTGCTCCCGTTGGAACGCTCCCAGGAAAACCGGTAATCCAGGCGGTCGAAAGCCCGGATGTCCTCCGGCGCAGTGATCCGGCGCTCCGCCATGAAACGTACCATCTCCCCTCTGGCCATCTTGCACAGGGTACCCTTTTCCACAATCTTCCCGTTCTGCTCCTCACCGAAAATACAGGTGATCAGCCGGGTGCCCGGCTTCTGATGCCTGGAAATGCAGATGCTGTACTCCTTGGAGGCAAGATTCACGACACAGTCTGTCTCACAGTAGAGCTCCTCAGCTAAGCTTCCACCCCAGAACTCATACAGGTCCTTTGCCTGACCCACCCGCAGCTTGGCCTGCATCTCTAGCCGATAGGGGATCACCCCGTCGAAGGGACGGAGTACGCCGTACAGCCCGGAGAGGATGCGAAGATGCTCCTGTATATAGTCAAACTGGTCTTCGGTGAAGACGCCGGGGGCCATATACTGGTACTGGATGCCCTCATAGGCCAGGATGGCGGGAGCCAGCGGCCGCCGGGGATCCAGGATCCGGAGCCGCTCCATGTTCTGCCCGGCGATCCGGTCGTTGCACTTCCAGAGAGCCTGCAGCTCCTCCCCGGACATAGATCGCAGTTCGGCATAGAGAACCTCGGCTCTGGGAAGCAGCCGGGGCAGCTCCCGCCAGGGCAGGTCGTCCCCGTTCGCCCGCATCTTTTTGGCCGGTGAGATCAGGATCCGCATGGCTCTGAGAGAAAGCCCAGGATCTCCTGCGCGTTGCTGTCCGGCTTCACCTTAGGCATGACCTTTATAATAACGCCTTGCTCATCGATGAGATAGGTGGAACGAACCACCCCCATACTCACCTTGCCGTAGAGCTTCTTCTCCTGCCAGACGCCATAGGCCTGGATGGCCCGCAGTTCCGGGTCGGACAGGAGGATAAAGGGCAGCTCGTATTTCTGGGCGAACTTCAAGTGGGAGACCACGGAATCTTTACTGACGCCGATAACCACCACGTTTCTCGCCTGAAATCCCGGGTAGCTCTGGGCGAAGGCGCAGGCCTGCCGGGTACAGCCCGGAGTGTTGTCCTTGGGATAGAAATAGAGTACCACTTTCTTCCCCGCGAAATCAGACAGACTAACCAGATTCCCGTTCTGATCCGGCAGCGTAAACGCGGGGGCCTGAGTGCCGACCTCCAGCATCGAAACCATCTCCTTTGTTCGGTGAAATCATCCTCGTTCTTCTCCGCTGAGCACAGCGGAGGTTGGTGCCATTATACTACAGATCGCGCCGACAACCAAGCAAAAAAATCGGCCGCCTCAAAGGAGGCGGCCGGCAAAAAGCAGATGGCGGTTCAGCGGTCGAACGCCGGGTTCATATAGTACACGTTCTTCTGGTCCATCCGCGCCTTGGCCAGCTCGATGGCCTCCCCGAAACGCTGGAAATGGACGATCTCCCGCTCCCGCAGGAAGCGGATGACATCGTTGACGTCGGGGTCGTCGGACAGGCGCAGGATATTGTCGTAGGTAACCCGGGCCTTCTGCTCAGCGGCCAGATCCTCCGTCAGGTCGGCGATCACATCCCCCTTCACCGCCAGGGCGGCGGCGCTGAAGGGAAAACCGGAGGCGGCGGTGGGGTAGACACCGGCGGTATGATCGACGAAATAGGCGTCAAAGCCCGCCGATTTGATCTGCTCGTCGCTGAGCTTCCGGGTCAGCTGATGGACGATGGCCCCGATCATCTCCAGGTGACCCAGCTCCTCCGTCCCAATGTCGGTCAGAAGCCCTTTCAGCTCGGGATAGGGCATGGCATACCGCTGGCTGAGGTAGCGCAGGGAAGCGCCCAGCTCCCCGTCCGGGCCGCCGTATTGAGAGATGATGAGGGCAGCCAGCTTTGGGTTGCAGTTCTTGATCCGCACTGGATACTGCAGCTTCTTTTCATAGACAAACATCTATTTCATCCCTCCCTCTTTGCGGTACTCCCAAGGCCATGGATCCTTCAGCCAGGTATAGGTCCCGTTCTGAACCGCGTTTCTCTGGGTCAGTGGTCCATACATGGCCTCATAGCGGCGCCTGCCCTCCTCGGCAAGCCTGGTGTATTGCTGGAAGAGCTGGAGCGCTTCCTCGTCATCCTGGTGGGTGTCCAGATAGAGCCCCAGTTCGGTGATCACAAAGTTCAGAGCCTGCAGCTCGGCAGCGGCACCCTCCGGAAGAGAGCCGGACCGCGGGCTCACATGGAACGGGAGGTTGAGCCCCGGAAACAGCGTCCCGGCGGCCAGGGCTTCCGCCCGGTCGTACGTTTCACTCCCCTTCTGCTGGAAGGGGACAAAGGGAACCGCCAGCGGGGCGCAGGGGGACAGGGTGCCCTGCCCGTCCCCGCATGGGCGGGAATTTGGCATGGTGTCGGAATGCAAGTATATCGCCTCCTTGCATGAAACTGGTTTGACAGAGACTGTCACTCCAATCTATGCCAGGCTCGCCCGGTGTGACAGGGACTTGCCCCTTTCCCGACCGGCCGCCGCGATTTTCGTTGACGGGTTTTTCCAGGCAGAATATAATATATAATATGGTCAGGCCGCGCGTCAGGCCAATTTTGACAGCGCAAGGATGGATCGCAATGAAATATCAGCTGGACCACAGCAACTATCAAACGTTTGCCATCTATGAGCGAAACAAGCTGCCGCCCCGCAGCTATTTCATCCCTTATCCCGACCGGGCGGCGGCAGACCGGGTGGGCCCGCTGGACAAGCGGTACGCTTCCCCCAAGGTTCTCTGCCTGAACGGGTCGTGGGACTTTCAGTTCTATCCCCGCCCGGGGGAGATGCCTGATGTGCTGGACACCGACCAAATCCCCTTTGACACCATCGACGTCCCCTCCTGCTGGCAGTTCCGGGGCTATGACCGTCCCTTCTATGTGAATATCCGCTATCAATTCCCCTACGACCCCCCAAAAATCCCAACCACGGAGAAGGTGGGCCGGGTGTTCTCCTGGACCGGTGTGGACCAGGGCCTCGCCCTGCGGTGGAAGGACCCCGGCGAGGAGTACAACTTTGTGGGGGTCTACCGTCGTTTTCTGGACATTGAGGACCCGGAAAAGCGCTACGTCATCTCCTTCCTGGGGGTGGCCAGCTGCATGGATCTCTACCTCAATGGCGGATTCGTGGGCTACTCGGAGGGCTCCCACAACACCGCGGAATTAGATCTGACCGGAAAGCTGAGGGCGGGAGAGAATGAGCTGGTGGTGGTAGTCCATCGCTGGTGCACCGGCACCTACCTGGAGTGCCAGGACATGTTCCGCAACAACGGGATCTTCCGGGACGTGCTGCTCCGGGTCAGCGATCCGGAGGACCTGTGGGACCTGGATGCCCGGACGGAGAAGTCCGGGAACCGCTATACCCTGACCCTGGCTGCCCAGACTCTGTCCGATACGGAGGTCACCTTCACCCTGGAGGGGCACGGCCTTTCCAGGACCGCCACCGTCCGGACCAGAGATCGGACGGCCCAGGCCGTCTTCCCCGGTCTGGAGGTCATGGAGTGGAGCGCGGAGAACCCCGTCCTCTACAACGTCTACGTGGAGACGGCCTCCGGATGCGTCAAGGAGCGCCTGGGCTTCCGCACTGTGGAGATCCAAGGCGACCGTTTCCTCATCAACGGCAGGAAAGTGAAGCTCAAGGGGGTCAACCACCATGATACCAGCCCCACCAACGGCTATACCCTGATGCCGGACGAGATCGAGCGGGATATCTTGCTATGTAAGGCGTATAACATTGATACCATTCGCACCTCACACTACCCGCCCGATCCCCTGCTGCCCGAGCTGGCGGATGAGCTGGGGCTCTACCTGGTGGATGAGAACGACCTGGAGACCCACGGCACCTTCGCCCATCAGCTCCCCCCTGCCTTCAACTCCATCAGCCATGACTCTAAGTGGGAGGGCCACTATCTGGACCGCATTCGCCGGCTGTATCACCGGGACAAGCTCCACGGCAACACCTCCGTCATCATGTGGAGCCTGGGCAATGAGTCGGGGGGCTATCACAACACCGACGCCATGTACCACTACCTGAAGGCCCGATCCTCCCTCCCCGTCCACTATGAAGGCGTCATCCACAGCGGGCGGCAGGCCTATGACGTGGGCAGCGAGATGTACCCCACCGTGGCCATGGTCCATAACGTGGGAGAGAAACGCCGGAAGCAGCAGCGGCTCAACGACCGGCCCTACTTCCTGTGCGAATACGCCCATGCCATGGGGGTGGGCCCGGGCAATGCCGAGGCCTACTGGCGGGAGATCTACCGCTATGACAGCATGATGGGGGGCTGCGTCTGGGAGATGGTGGACCACGCCGTCCTCCATAAGGACGGCAGCTACACCTACGGCGGGGACCACGGCGAGTGGGAGCACGATGGCAACTTCTGCGTGGACGGACTGTTCTATCCTGACCGCAGGCCGTCCACCGGGGTGGACATCGTCCGCTTCCTGTACCGGCCCATCCGGGTGTCCCATCTGTCCGGGGACCGCTTTGAGGTGTTCAACACCACTGCCTTCTCCACGAGCCGCTATGAGCTAACATTCCGCTGGAACGACGGCAGCGTGGAAGTCCTGGTCCCGGACACACCGCCCCTCTCCCGCACTGAGGTGCGGGTCCGGCTGGGCGCCGAGGTGGATGGGGTGCGTTTTGTGACCGTCACGGCCACCGATCTGCGGACGGGAAAGACCGTGTCAGAGGAGCAGATCATCCTGGACCTACGGGTGCAGGGCGCTCCTCCGGTCTGTACCCTTCCCGAAGGCTGCCGCGTGGAGGGCGGTAGACTGTCCGTCCGGGATGCCCAGGGCCTCGTCCTGGCCGGGGCGGAGCAATCCACCCTGCTCTACCGGGCCGCCACCGACAATGACACCGACGGCCTGTACCACAACACCATGGAGCCCTACGCCCAGCAGACGGAGCAGGTGCTCTCCACCCAAGAACTGCCCGCAGGGTACCAGGTGGTCACCGGGATCACCAATCGGCAGGGCCTCTTCCTGGTCACCGACGCCTATGAGGGGGTGGAGAACGGCATCCTGGTCACCAGCCGGCTCCAGTGCGTGTCCGGCAAGGGCACGATCCCTCGTTTTGGCAAATGCTTCCGCCTGGAGGAGGTCTTCGACCGCATCCATTACGTGGGCCGGCGGGGAGAGTCCTACTGCGACATGAAGGAGCAGTATCCCATCCGGGCGGTGGACTGCCGGGTGTGTGACATGACGGAGCCCAACATCCGCCCCCAGGAGAGCGGCAACCGCTGCGACTGCCTGCTGGCCAGCGTCAGCGACGGGACGACCCGCGTGACCTTCCAGGCAGTGGACGCACCCTTTGAGTTGGCCGTCAAGCCCTACACCGACCAGGCCCTGATGGGCATGAGGCACCGGGAGGATGAGGCGCGCACCGGCACCTATGTCACCATCCAAGCCTTCCAGCAGGGCATCGGCACCGGCTCCTGCGGCCCCGGTGTGGCTCCGGAGTTCCAATATCCCGCCGACCGGGACTACACCCTGCGCTTCCTGATCCGCCTGACCAGGGAGTCCTGACAAGCATTCAAAGCGAAATGAGTCCGGGCCGCCCCGCTCTGTGGGATGGCCCGGACTCATTTCATGGCTTACAGTTTCCGCAGGGCTGATAGCCCTGGGCGATGAGCAGCTCTCTGGTGCCCTCGTAGTCCTGGCGGTTGCTCTCCTTGATGTCGGCTACGCTGGAACAGTCCGGCAGGTGGAACCGCTTGCTGCTGGTATTGAGGACATACCGCTGGGTCTCTCCCTCCTCAAAGGCAGACTCATCCAGCCAGTTCAGCCCCGTGGTGTAGTCGATGGCCACGCCGGGCTGCACGTTGTAGACGTAGACGTTGAAGCACACGCCCTCCCCCTCGTCCTCCACGGAGATGGCCTCCATCTGCACCCCGCTGGCCAGTAGGTTGTCCCCCTCAAAAATGGGGGTCACCCGGTAGAGCACATGGTTGCCTGTCTCGCTGATGTAGTCGGCCACCATGTTCTCAAAGGGAAGCATCCCCTCCACGTTCATGTACCGGGTGCCGGTAATGAGGTTGCGCTCGTTGGCGTTCTCCCCGGTAAGCTGGAAGCCGATGAGGTGACACCGGTTGTAAAGGTAGCCCCCATCCACGAAGTCATAGGCAGCGTTCTCCCAGCCGGTGGGTTCCACCGAACTGATGGACTCCCGTTCCTCGGTGGGCATGGTTTCCATGCCCACATTGGCATAGGCTACGCCGCAGCGCCCCCGGTGGTCCAGACGGCTGTAGAGCTCAAAGGGCTCGGTGGTGAAGTCTTCCAGGGCGAAATCCGGCTGGTTGTCCTCCACCATGACATAAGGCTGTCCGGCATATTCCGGGATGTCCATGAGCGAGTGGCTGTCCTGTCGGGGCAAAAGCCCCTGGCACCCGCATAGCGCTGCCAGCAGCAGCGAGAGCGCGGCCAGGAGCCCGGCAACGCGAAATCCGCGCTTCATGTCGGCGCCCCCTTACCGGCGGACCATGCCGCTGGCGGCCACGGCGGTGACGACCTCCTCCATCACCGGCACCGGCTGCACCAGGGCAAAGCGCACATAGCCCTCCCCCAGGGAGCCGAAGGCCGAGCCCGGCGTACACAGCAACCCCGTCCGGTCCAGCAGCTCATAGCAGAACTCCACCGAGTTGTCATATCCCTCCGGCAAGGGGCCCCAGGCGAACATAGTCCCCTGGCTGTCCGGCACGTTCCAGCCGATGGACCGCAGCCCGCCGCACAGGGCGTCCCGGCGGGCCTGGTACTCCATCCGGTTTCGGGCCACGCTGTCCTGGGGGCCGTTCAGGGCGGCCACCGCGGCGCTCTGCACCGGTAGAAAGATGCCATAGTCGATCTGGGAGCGCAGGCGGCGGAAGCAGCTCACGACCTCCCGGTTGCCCAGGGCGAAGGAGATCCGGGCTCCGGTGAGATTATAGGTCTTGGACAGGGAGTTGAACTCCACCCCCACCTCTCTGGCCCCGGGATAGGAGAGGAAAGACTTCCCCACCCGTCCGTCATAGATGATCTCGGAGTAGGCGTTGTCGTGAAGGATGATGATTCCGTACCGTTTGGCGAAGGCGATCAGCTCCTCATAGAAGGAGTCCGGAGCGGTGACGCATAGAGGGTTGGCCGGGTAGGACACCACCATGAACTTGGCCTTTCGGGCCAGGTCAGGGTCAAAATTAGCCAGGTCGGGCAAAAAGCCGTTATCTGCCCGCAGGTCGTACCCCACGCACTTGGCCCCGCACAGGAAGGGGCCGATCTCAAAAATGGGGTAGCCGGGGTTGGGCACCAGAACCACATCGCCGGGGTCGCACAGGGCCCAGCCGATATGGGTCAATCCCTCCTGGGAGCCGTATATAGCCATCAGTTCGTCCGGGTCCAGGGCTACGCCGTAGCGGCGCTCATACCAGTCCCGCACCGCCTGAACCAGTTCCGGGGTCTCGCTGAGAGAGTAGCGGTAGTTGCGGGGATCGGCCGCGGCTCTGGACAGGGCCTCCACCACATGAGGCTCCGGCAGGAAATCTGGCGTCCCGATGGACAGATTGTACACCTGCTTCCCCCGGGCCAGTCGGGCCTTTCTCCGGTCATCCAGCACGTTGAAGATGCCGGGCTGAAAGTTTTCCATTCTCTTCGCACTTTGAATTTCCATATCAGATCACACTTTCTCTTTCTCCTGGACGTCGGGGCTAAGCTGGGATAGGATCCCCTCCTGGTCGCCGCCCTCCTCCCCCAGCAGGACGAGCAGCTGCCCTTCGTCCAGCACGGGCACACCCAGCTCCTGGGCCTTGCGCAGCTTGGAGCCGGCCGCCTCGCCGGCCACCACGCAGCTGGTCTTTTTGGACACGGAACCAGACACCTTGGCTCCCAGGGCTTCCAGCTTCTCCCCCGCCTCTTTCCGGGAATAACGGGTCAGTTCCCCGGTCAGAACGAAGGTCAGCCCAGCCAGCAGGTCGCCCACCGGCCGGGCGGCGCTCTCCATGGAGACACCCACCTCCTTCAGTTGGTCGATCAGATGCTGACTCTGGGGGGCGGCGAACCATTCAGTCAGGTTCCTGGCCGTGATCTCGCCGATGTCGTCAATGGCGGTCAGCTCCTCCTCGGTGGCCCCGGCCAGCTTGTCCAAAGTCCCGAAATGGGCCGCCAGTAGCTTGGCCGCCTTCTGGCCCGCCTGGCGGATTCCAAAGGCATACAGCAGCTTGGACAGGTCGTTGCCCTTGGACTTCTCCAGGGCGGCCAGCAGGTTCCGGGCGGATTTCTTTCCCATCCGGTCCAGTCCGGCAATCTGCTCCTCCTTCAGACGGTACAGGTCCGCCGGCGTCCGCACCAGCTCCGCCTTGACCAGCGCCTCCACCACCGCCGGGCCCAGTCCTTCGATGTCCATGGCGTCCCGGCTGGCAAAGTGGGTGAGGTTTCGCAGCAGCTGGGCCGGGCACTCCGCGCCGGTGCAGCGGATGTGGGCGCCGTCCTCGTCCCGCACCACCGGTGCGCCGCACACCGGGCAGGTTTCCGGCATGCGGTAGGGCGCCGTCCCCTGGGGGCGCTTCTCCAGCACCACCCGGACGATCTCGGGGATGATCTCCCCTGCCTTCTGAACCACAACCGTATCTCCGATGCGGATGTCCTTCTCCGTGATATAGTCCTGGTTGTGCAGCGTGGCGTTGGTCACCGTGGTGCCGGCCAGCCGAACAGGGGCCACCACCGCCTTGGGGGTGAGCACACCGGTGCGCCCAACCTGGACCACGATGTCTTGCACTACGCTCTCCTTCTGCTCCGGCGGATACTTATAGGCGGCGGCCCATCGGGGAAACTTGGCCGTTTCCCCAAGAGCGTCACGTTCTGTTAAGTTATCTAACTTTACAACTGCTCCGTCAATGTCGAAGGGGTAATTCTCCCGTCCGTCGCCAATTTGGGCGATCAGCTCCCGGACCTCGTCCATCCGGTCTGTCCTGACATAGTCGATCACCTTGAAGCGAAGGGATTTCAGCCAGTCCAGACTACCGCTGTCGGTGCCGAAGGAGGGGCCGTCCCAGTACAGGATGTTGAACAGGACGATGTTCAGCCCCCGGGCGGCGGCCACCTTGGGGTCCAGCTGGCGCATGGAGCCGGCGGCGGCGTTGCGTGGGTTGGCGAACAGCGGCTTGCCCTGCACCTCCCGCTCCTCATTGAGCCGGGCAAAGGTCTTCTTGGGCATGTAGACCTCCCCCCGGACGATCAGCCGCCCCGGCGCGCCCTCGATCCGCATGGGGATGGACTTGATGGTGCGCAGGTTCTCCGTCACGTCCTCCCCCACCTGGCCATCCCCTCGGGTGGCACCCCGAACGAAAACCCCATCCTGGTATTCCAGGGCGACGGACAGGCCGTCTACCTTGGGTTCCACCAGGTATTCCACCTCCTCCGCGCTCTCCCGCACCCGGCGGTCAAACTCCTCCAGCTCTTCCGGGGAGAACACATCCTGCAGACTCTGTAAAGGCACCTGGTGTACCACCTGCTGGAAGGCCTCCAGGGCCTGCCCCCCCACCCGCTGGGTGGGCGAGTCCGGCGTAATCAACTCGGGATGGGCAGCTTCCAGCTCCTCCAGCTGGCGCAGCATCCGGTCGTACTCATAGTCCGGGATAGTGGGCGCATCCAGGACATAGTAATTATAGTTATGCTCGTTGAGCTGTCGGCGTAACTGCTCCACCTGTGCTCTCACATCCATGCGTATTACCCTCCCTGCGGCGGGACCGCCGCGCGATTCCCCCGCGTTTTGCTTTAACCAGCTGTCCCGGACGGATCCAGCTGGACATAGGTGTCGGGGACCTCTCCTACGATGACGGTCTCCGCCACCGGGACGCGCTCCTCCACCGTTACAGGAACAATCTCCCCCGGGATCACCAGATAGACTACCACAGTGAGGTCCAGGATGATCTGGTGCAGAGTTTGGTTCACACCTGCCTCAGAAAAGGAGCTTTCCAGGCTGGCAGTCACATCCCCTACAGTCTGAAGGTTGACCCGGATCTCCGGGCCAAGCCCGGACAGGAGCATCCGGCCGGTGAGGGTGCCGAGGGGGATGCCCAGCTCATCCGAGTCCACATGCTCCAGTTGGTTGACCAGCTGGTCAATCACTTGGCGCTTGAACCGGCTGCTGGCCTGGACATTGCCGGAAAGGGAGGTCACGCTGCCGTCGCCCCCCGTCTCCACGGTGACAAAGCTGGAATACTCCATCTGCAGGTCCGCTAGGCTGTTGTCCACCGCCGCCGCAGACAGGGCGGAGACCAGATTGGTGGCTCTGCTCACCGCCATGGTCCGGATCACCGGCCGAAGCTGGTTGGATAGGACCGTGAAGAAGAGAAGGATCAAACCCGCGGCCACCAGCAACGGCGGAAGCCACGAAGGCAGATCCCTCCTGCCGCCCCGCAGGCGCAGCCCGCGCCTTTGCAGAACATGCCCGGCCATACCGTCACCCCCTTAGGCAACAGTATGCGCCGGACGGCTCGGCCTATGTGCCCAGCAGCTCCTCCACCGCCAGCAGGATGCCGACCTTGCCCGACTCATAGGTCAGTCCGCCCTGAAGGTAAACAGTATAGGGCTCCCGCATGGGCGCGTCGGCGGACAGCTCGATGGACGCTCCCTGAATGAAGGCGCCCGCCGCCATGATCACCTGGCAGTCATAGCCGGGCATATCCCAGGGCTCTGGCGTCACATAGGAGTCCACCGGAGCGCCGGACTGGATGCCCTTACAGAACCGCTTCACCTTACCCGGATCGCCCAGATGGATCATCTGGATGATGTCGTGGCGCACTGCGTCAGACCGGGGCTCCGTCTCATAGCCCAGCAGCTCCATGATCTTGGCGCCGAACACGGCGGTCTTCACCGCCTGGGCCACCGTGTGGGGGGCCAGGAACAGCCCCTGGTAGAGCAGGCGGTTGTTGCCCAGGGTGGAACCGCACTCCCGGCCGATGCCGGGGCAAGTTAGGCGCATGGCGGCACCCTCGATCAGATCGTGCCGGCCGGCCAGATAGGCCCCCGTAGGGGCCAGACCACCGCCGGGGTTCTTGATGAGGGAGCCCACCACCAGGTCGGCCCCCACATGGGTGGGCTCCTGTTCCTCCACGAATTCGCCGTAGCAGTTGTCCACCAAAATGGCCGCGTCTGGATTGGCCCGGCGGATGATGGTACACATCTCCCCGATCTCGTCCACCGAAAGGGACGCCCGGGTGGAGTAGCCTTTGGACCGCTGGATGAGCACCACCTTCACTCTTGGGTCGGCGGCGGCACAGGCCAGCCCCTCCAGGTCTGGGGTGTCCTCAGGCGTCAGCTCCACCTGGCGATACTCAATGCCGTAATCCTTCAAGGAGCCCCTCCCCTTGTCCGTGACACCGATCACCCCCAGCAGGGTGTCGTAGGGGGCGCCTACGGCGGACAGCAGCACGTCCCCCGGCAGCAGAGCCCCGTACAGGGCCGCGGCGATGGCGTGGGTGCCGTTGACAAAACCGATACGCACCAGGGCGTCCTCCGTACCGAAGAGCTGCGCATAGATCCGGTCTAGCTGGTCCCGGCCCAGATCATCATAACCATAGCCGGTGGTGCCGGCAAAGTACCCCTCCGCCACCCGGTGGTCCCGGAAAGCGGCCAGCACCCGCTGGGTGTTGTGCTCGGCAATGCCGTCAATTCGGGCAAACTGTTCCTTCAACGCACCCTCCGCCTGGGCGGCCAGGGCGCGGACCTGTTCTGATATCTGTAAAGGCATTAATCTTAACACTCTTTCTCTAACTTGCACTCCGCGAAGACCTTGACCAGGGCGGCGCAGGCATCCAGGTCCGCCAGGTCCACCAGCTCCATGGGGCTGTGGCCATAGCGCCACGGGATGGAGATGCCGCCGGTGGGCACCCCGCCCCGGGTGAGGTGGATGGCCCCGCCGTCGGTGCCGCCGGCCCGGATCACGTCCCGCTGGGCGGGGATGTTCCCTTCCTGGGCCAGGGTCATCAGCTTGTCCACCATCCAGGGATGGCAGATCACCGAACCGTCCATCACCTTCACCGCGGCGCCGCCGCCCAGCACGCTGCTCACCAGGTGCTTGGAGCCGGGCTCATCATCGGCGGGGGTCACGTCCAGGGCCACGCCGTAGTCCGGGTCGAT
>CAJLWS010000016.1 GCA_905210385.1 uncultured Eubacteriales bacterium
TTTGCCGCCGCTGCCCACGCCCATGGGGTGCCCCTCATTGTGGACAACACCTTCGCCACCCCCTGGGGCTGCCGGCCCATTGAGTGGGGAGCGGACATTGTCATCCACTCCACCACCAAATACCTGGACGGCCACGCTGCGGCGGTGGGGGGCGCCATCGTGGACTCGGGCAACTTTAACTGGGCGGCCCATGCCGACAAGTTCCCCGGCTTGACCACCCCCGATGAGAGCTATCATGGCATCACCTACATCGAGAAGTTCGGCCAGGGGGGCGCCTACATCACCAAGGCGGTGGCCCAGCTCATGCGGGACTTTGGATCAACCCCTGCGCCTATGAACGCTTGGCTTTTGGGTATGGGGATGGAGACCCTGCCTCTGCGCATGGCCCGGCACAGCCAGAGCGGGCTGGGCATGGCCCGGTATCTCCAGGACCACCCCAAGGTAGCCTGGGTGCGCTACCCTGGCCTGCCGGGGGACAAATACTATGAACTGGCACAAAAGTATCTGCCCAAAGGAGCCAGCGGCGTGGTGTCCTTTGGGGTGAAGGGGGGCCGGGCCGCGGCGGAGCGGTTCATGGCGGGGCTGAAACTGTGCTCCATCGCCACCCATGTGGCAGATGCCAAGACCTGTGTGCTCCACCCCGCCTCCGCCACCCACCGTCAGATGAACGACCAGGAGCTGGAGGCTGCCGGGGTGGGACCTGACCTGATTCGGCTGTCCGTGGGGTTGGAAGATTTGGACGATTTGATCGGGGATGTGGAGCAGGCTCTGGCTGGGGTCTGATTGAAGGGAAGAGAACAAACTGGGCGCCAGGGGGCGGGAGAGAGACCCGCCCCCCGGCGCCTGCTTTTTTGGATGCGCAATCTGGGAAAAGTCCAGGGAAGGGACGAAAATTTTACTTGACCTTCCACCAGATATAAGGTCTAATATGAACACAGAAAGGGGAAGGCGCCGGTGAAGATCAACGAAGTGGAGCGGCTGGTGGGCATCACTAAGGGCAACATCCGATTCTATGAAAAGGAGGGGCTGCTCAGCCCAGGCCGCAACAGCGAAAACGGCTATCGGGACTACAGCGAGACAGATGTGGTGTGGCTGAAGAAGATCAAGCTGCTACGGCTGCTGGACGTGCCCATTGAGGAGATCCTCCGGCTGAAAGCGGGAAGCCTCACCCTGGCTGACGCCATGGACCGGCATATGATTCAGATGAAGCGCCGGCAGGCCAACCTGGCAGCGATCCATGGGATGTGCGCCGCGCTGCGGGACAGCCGCCAGACCCTGGACAGCTTGGATGTGGACCGGGCGCTGGAGCAGGTCCGCCAGCAGGAACAGGAGGGGACCAGATTTGTGGATGTGAGGAAGCGGGATCACCGGAGCAAGTATCTGGGCGCGGTCTGGGGCGCGGCAGTCATGCTGGTCCTGATGGCGGGATTGTTTGCCCTGATCGTATGGGGATTCACCATTTCCCCGGAGGAAGCGCCGCCCCTGGCGCTCATTATAGTGCTGGCGGCCATCCCGCTGGTGATCATCTTTGGGGTGCTGCTGGCGCTGTACCAACGGATCAAGCAGATCAGAGGAGGGGAAGAGGATGCTGCTGCTGAATATTGAATACATTCCCGGCAAACGCATTGAGGCATTGGGGATGGTGAAAGGGAGTACGGTGTATTCTAAGAGCTTCGGAAAAGACTTCATGGCGGGGATGAAGACCCTGGTAGGAGGGGAGATCGAGGGCTATACCGATCTGCTCAGCCAGGCCAGGCAGATTGCCACCAAACGGATGGTGGATGAGGCGGCGGAGCTGGAGGCGGACGGAGTCATTGGAATCCGCTATGCATCCGCTTCCATCATGCAGGGGGCGGCGGAGATCACCGCTTACGGTACCGCCGTGCGCATCCTGGGAGTGGAACCCCGGACGGATTCCACCACAGAAAATTTGGCGGGAAAATGAAGACCTGAAAGCTGGTGTAAGGTTGGAAGAGCGCACCGGCTTTCAGGAGAAACGGAGGAAATACCCATGTTGAAAATTGAACACTATTCCAAGACTTACTCCGGCGGGCACAGGGCGGTAGACGACCTGTCCCTACATGTGCTGCCCGGGGAGATCTACGGGTTCATCGGACATAACGGGGCGGGCAAGACCACCACGCTCCGGGCGGTGGCCGGAGTGATGGACTTCACTGAGGGACGCATCCTCATTGACGGCCATGACATTAAGAAGGAGCCGGTGCCGGCCAAGAAAGTCACCGCCTTCCTGCCTGACAACCCGGACCTCTACGAGTTCATGAAGGGAATTGACTTTCTCAATTTCATTGCAGACCTCTACGATATTCCTGCCGACCAGCGCACCCGGGATATCCGCACCTATGCCGATGCCTTTGAACTAACTGGAAATCTGGGTTCCCCCATCGGCAGCTACTCCCACGGCATGCGGCAGAAACTGGCCCTGATTTCCGCGTTCCTCCGGCACCCGAAACTACTGGTGCTGGATGAGCCCTTTGTGGGACTGGATCCCTCCGCCTCCCACCTGATGAAGGAGTTTCTGGCCCAGCTGTGCAGGGAGGGCAGTGCGGTCTTCTTTTCCACCCATGTACTGGAGGTGGCGGAAAAACTGTGCGATAAGATTGCCATCATCAAGAACGGGCGATTGGTAAGATGCGGGCCCACCCAGGAGCTGGTGGGGGACTCTGATCTGGAGAGCGTGTTCCTGGAACTGGAGGGAGAGAAAGCATGAAGAAATTCCTCGCGCTGCTGAAGGTGAGTGTCAAGGCCATGCTCCTCACTTCCTCAGGGGTTGGGATGGGCAAACGCCGCCGGGCGGTGTCCGGCGTGGGCGCGGTGGTGCTCATTGCCTTTCTGGGCCTGTACCTGTCCAGCATGTACAGCTTCATGCTGGTGGATGTGCTCGCCCCCGTGGGCATGGAGAGCTTGGTGCTGGTGTTTATGGGGCTGACGGCCCTGTTCGGCGGTTTGCTGTTTACTGTGTTTGCCGTGCGCGGGGTGCTCTTTGGAGGAAAGGACAATGATCTGATGCTGTCCCTGCCCGTGCCTGCCTCCCTGTTGGTGGCCAGCCGGATGGCGGCCATCTATCTGGAGAACTTGGTGTTCTCCTTCTTTGTCCTGTTGCCCGCGGGAGCGGCCTGCTTCTTTTTGGGAAGTCAGGACTATGGCGCGGGGCTGTGGATCAGGGTGGTGCTGGCCGCTCTGGCCCTGCCCCTGCTGGACACCGCTCTGTCCGTACTGCTGGGGGCGGGACTGGCCTTTCTCTCCTCTAAGGTGTCCAAGGGAAAGGCACTGGGACAGAACGTGGTGATGGCGCTGTTCCTCGTGGCGGTGTTCTACTTCTCCTTCCGGCTCAACGACTTGATTGCGGAGCTGGCAGTCCATGCGGCCGGGATTAAGGAGGGAATGACCTGGGCGGCCCCACTGCTATGGATGGCAGACGGAGTGCTGGGCGACTGGGGGCTGCTGCTGGCCTTTCTGGCTTGCTGTGCCATTCCCTTTGCTCTGGTGGCCCTGGTGCTGGGCAAGGGCTACCGGCGGGCGGTGACCGCCTTTCAGACTCGGACGGCCCGCAGCGACTACAGGCTTACGGCCCAGTCCGCAGCCGGGCAGCGAAAAGCCTTGCTGCGCAAGGAGGCCAAGCGATTTTTCGGGACCCCCATCTACTTCTGGAACGGAGGGCTGGGGCTCATCTTTTTGCTGGTGCTCGGCGGGGCGGCGGTGGTCAAGCGGGGAGATCTCCAGGCCTTGCTGAGCCAGCTGAACGGGATGCTCCCGGTGGCCCCGCTGGCTGGGGCGGTGATGGGTTTTTGCCTCTCCATGACGGTGGTATGCGCTCCCTCCGTCAGCCTGGAGGGCCAGTGCCTGTGGATCCTACGGGAGGCACCGGTGAGGGAGAAAACGCTTCTGTGGGTCAAGACCGGATTCCAGCTGCTGTTGACCCTCCCCTGTACCATCATTGCTGCCGCATGCCTGACCTGGGCTCTGGCCCTGCCGGCGTGGCAGGGAGGTCTGCTGCTGTTGGCCATGGGGGCCTTCTGCGTGGGCAGCGCCTGCTTTGGTATGATGATGGGGCTTACCTTTCCCAAGTTGGATGCCGCCAACGAGGCTCTGGTCATCAAGCAATCCATGTCGGTAACCCTGGCCATGTTTGTTCCCATGGGAGCGTTGGCGCTGGCAGGGGTGGCGTGTTGGCTAGGCAGTATGCTGAGCCCGGAGGCAATGCTGCTTTTGCCCACTGCACTGCTTGTGATACTGGCTGTCCTATGCTGGCTGTGGCTAGAGAACCGGGGACCGGCGCTTTTGAAGAGATTATAGAAATCACTATCCCAACGCTGAGAAATGGACCCCATTTCGAAGGCGGTGGCGGAAAGGGCAGAGACGGCAACGCTTCCCCGGATCAGTACGATGTTTGGTACTGGTCTGGGGAAGCGTTTTGAAAGTAGGATGATTTTTGGGAAGGAAGCCCCCGGCGGTTTGTGAAAACTTGAATAGAGAGAAAACTATGACACCACCGGCTGATTGCCAGTGGACCACACATGCTGCTCCTTGGCGGCGGCAGGCGTATTCTGGGCCATGACGCCCACCAGCTTGTGGGGGACATAGGGCTCCTCCAGGTAGGCGCACTCCTCTGGAGTCAGCTTTAGGTCCACAGCCTTGACGGCCCCCTCAATGTGGCGCACCTTGGTTGCGCCCACCACCGGAGCTGGTACTTTTGTCAGGAGCCAGGCCAGCGAGACCTCCGTCATGGAGATGCCCCGCCGATCCGCAATCTCCGCCACCCGGTCGATGATGACCTGGTCCTTCTGGGCGGTGGCGTCGTACTTAAACTTGGCGTAGCTGTCCTCCTCCAGCCGTTTGGAGGTCTCGCCGGGATGCTTGGAGAGCCGGCCGCCGGCCAGGGAACTGTACGGCGTCATGGCGATATTGTCCTCGGCGCACAGCTTGGCCATCTCCCGCTCCTCCTCCCGGAAGATCAGGTTGTAGTGGCCTTGGATGGACACGAACTTGGCAAAGCCCTCCCGCTCCGCCAGGGCGTTGGCCTTTGCAAGCTGGTAGGCAAAACAGTTGGAGATTCCGATATACCGGACTTTTCCCGCTTGCACAACCCGGTTGAGGCCGTCCATGATGTCGTGGAGTGGGGTCTGGTAATCCCACATGTGGTAGATATACAAGTCGATATAGTCCAGCCCCAGGTTCCTCAGGCTGGTGTTCACCATGGTTTCAATATGTCGCTGCCCGGAGACACCCGCGGCAATCTCCTCCTGGGTGCGGGGGAGGAACTTGGTGGCCACAACCACCTTGTCCCGCTCAGCAAAATCCCGCAGGGCACGGCCCAGATACTGCTCGCTGGTGCCACTCTGATAGCCGATGGCAGTGTCGAAGAAGTTGACGCCCAGCTCCAGGCCCTGCTTGATGACCTCACGGGAGTGTGCTTCGTCCAGGGTCCAGCTGTGCTGTCCATTCTTGGCATCGCCGAATCCCATGCATCCCATGCAGATGCGGGAGACGTTCAGGTCGGAATTGCCCAGTTTCGCGTACTGCATCTCCGGCTCCTTACTCCAGCCCGTTGTAGGTCTCGCCGTCCACCGGCTCACACCACTCGTTGGAGGTCTCCTCTCCGGGGACCTCCACAGCAATGTGGGAGAACCAGCTGTCCTTCTTCGCTCCATGCCAGTGCTTGACATCTGCGGGAATGGTGATGACTGTGCCGGGGGTGAGGCTCACGGCGGGCTTGCCCTCCTCCTGGTACCAGCCCTCGCCGGCGGTGCAGATCAGCAGCTGACCGCCGCCGCTCTTGGCATGATGGATATGCCAGTTGTTCCGGCAGCCCGGTTCAAAGGTGACGTTGGCCAGGAACACCGGGCACTTGCCCGGCTCTGTCAACGGGTTTAGGTAGGAGTTCCCAATGAAATATTGGGCGTAGGCGGTGTTGGGCTGGCCAAGGCCAAAGTGGTTTTCCTGGTCGAAGGAGGCTTTGTCTTGAAATTTCACAAGGATCATCCTTTCCGTTGATGTTGTGGGCAGAGGCGTTCCGGTGGGCTGGGCCGCAGAGCGAATGCGGCCGAGGCGCCAAGGAAGCCGTTCGATCGTGGGATCTAACCATATTATAGGAAAAACGGGCGCTGCTGTCTAATGCCTATGTTTTATTTTTTTAGATGCATTTCTTGTATGGATCAGCGGATGAAAGGACCTCCGGACTTACCGCGGTCCGGAGGCCTAGGAGAGCGAATGCCTGTGCGCATGGTAGAAAGCGGAAGCCTTCGCGGGTTTGGCTTAAGGCTTTCCTGCATGGTAGCGCAGCCAGAGGGTATTGCCGGGCAGTACTTTGGCCTCTTCGACCGTGAAAGGGACAGGGACATGGTCCGGCAGAAAGGAAGCCGGTTCAAAGACGGAGAGGGCGTTGCCGCCATCTGCCACAGGAGCGATGACCAGGCTCAGCTCATCAATGAGTCCATCCTGCAGAAAGGCTTGATTGGTAATACCTCCGCCGGCAACCATCAGACGGGAAATGCCGAACGATCCGCTCAGTTTGCGCAATAGCAGGGAGCAGTCCAGACGGTCCTCACCGGCAAAGAGATAGGAGATACCCCGCTTCCGCAGATAGGAGAGGTAGCGGGGGGAGGCCTTCTGGGTGAGGGCCTGGATGACGTGGGAGGTGGGGCGGCCCTTTCTGGCTACGAGGTGGGAGTGAAAGGCCAGCTCGCCCTGGGGATCCATGGAGACGATAAAGTTACCCACGGCGAGGCCTTCCGGATTGATGAAATCCTGCCTGGATGACTCTGGCGCCTCTTCCGGCAGAGAGGAGACGGCGCCGTCGGCATACCCACCCAGCATGGTGGTGGTTCCATACAGGGTGGCCTGACAGCGGTAGAATCCCCGCAGGGATCCATAGGCCTGCTGGGCGGGCCCGGTCTCCGGAGCGCGGAAGAAATCTCCGTCAATTTTTCCGTCCAGTGAGGTGAGCATATGGCAGACGACAAATGGGGCTTTATGTTCCATAGGGACCTCCCAACTGATCGCGGCTAGACTGCCGCCGCATTATTCCAGCGCTCCACCGTCCTGAAAGGCATTGCCGACCCGTTCACCCAACACATGGTAGCCGTTGTGGGACGGTTCAAAGGCGATGGGCTTAAAGAGGCTGAAGTCAATTCCATCCGGACCCAGCACCGATTCATCCACGCTGACATTGACGATCTGACCGATGAGGTTGCCGCCCTCGCTGACCTTTAACAACCTGCACTCCAGAGCGACCGGAAGCTCGTTGATGAGCGGGGCGTCCACGAGCTCGCTCCTGGTGGTGTGGAATCCGGACTTCTCCACTTTGGCCGGTTCACGGTTACCAGAGACCATACCCACATAGTCAGCGGGTACTACGTGGTCGGCGTCGGCGAAGCTTACGGTGAAGGCCTTCCTGTCCAGGATGTTCTTGGTGGTGCGGTGTCCCTGGCTCAGGCAGAGGACTACTTGGTCTGCCCCATACAGACCGCCCCAAGCCGCGTTCATGGCGTCTGGAGTCCCATCCGGGTTATAGGTGCCAATGATGAGCACCGGAAGGGGGTAGAACCAGGGCTTGGATCCAAAGTTTTTACGCATTATGATCACTCCTTTTGATTTCTTTTGCAGATGTGTGATGGAAGCCTTTCAGCAGGCCTGGGCCGCTGTCATATCTGTTCGTCCACGGGGGGAACCATCTCGGCATACCCTTTCAATAGTTCAGGGGTACTTACATAGTAGCGCTTCTGCTTGTCCATGGCAGCGACCAGGGCCATCTCCTCATCGGTGAGGGCAAAGTCGAACAGGGCGAAATTGTCCCGAATATGGTCCGGATTTTTGGAGCCTGGAATGACGATGTTTCCGGCCTGAATGTGCCAGCGCAGGATGATTTGGGCGTTGGATTTGCCGTACTTTTGACCCAGCCGGGTGAACAGAGGCTCCTGGATCAGGGCCTTGTCCCCGTGGCCCAGGGGGTACCAGGCCTGGATAACCATGCCCTCTTTGCTGAGGAACTTCTTCAGCTCCTTTTCCTGGGAGTAGGGGTGGACCTCAGTCTGGAGGACGGCGGGCTTCACCTGGCAGACGTTCAGGATCTCCTGAATCTGAGCTTGGTTAAAATTGGAGAGGCCAATGGCCCTCACTTTACCTTCCTGGTACGCCTTCTCCATGAGCCGGTACCCGGCGAGGTAGTTGCCGGCAGGCTGGTGGATGAGCAGCAGGTCGATGTAATCGGTATCCAGCCGCGCAAGGGTCTTGTCTACTGCGTCGGATTGCTCATAGAAGCTGGGCCACAGCTTGGTCTCCAGGAAAATTTCCGCTCTGGGCAGGCCGGACTGCCGTATGGCCCTGCCCACCGCTTTCTCGTTGACATAGGCGTTGGCGGTGTCAATCAGCCGATAGCCGCATTCCAAAGCGCTCATCACGGAGGCTTGGGCCTCGTCTGGGGTGAGCAGGAAGGTTCCAATGCCCGCCATAGGCATCTTCACGCCGTTGTTTAAAGCTGCGTATTCCATAACTCATGTTTCCTTTCTGTGTTAGTCATTGTATATGACCGGCTTGATCAGGCTCCGGTCGTGCTGGAGAAACAGGTTCATGGCCGCTGGGATGCAGTCCATGCCGTGAAAGCGGTGGGTGATCAGTTTTTCCGGAGCCACCCGGCCGCAGGCGATGAGCTTAGCCATGCGGGACATCCACAGCCGCCCACCTCCGCAGCCAACCCCCTTGATGGTCTTATCCCCGTAGCCAAAGCCCCACACCGCGGGGTCGATCTCAAGAGGCTTGCCGCCGAAGTAGGCGCTCAGATTGACCAGAGTGCCCCCCTTCTTTAGGATGGACAGGCCCTTGCTCAGCTCTCCTTCCCCGCCGCCGCACAGGACCACACCGTCTACCGGCCCACCGTTGTCCCGGACGATTCGCTGCAGGTAGTCCTCGTCATGGTAATGTGGCTGAGAATATCAAAACTGCCGGATACCATCTGGGGTGCGGGGACGCTATAGGTGTAGGTGGGGTCCATCAGGGCAAACCTGGCATTGCACTTGGGGTAATCCCGTCCGGTCTTAATTCGCTTTTCCTCATGGGTGATTACCGCACCGCCGTTACACTCGCTCCCGGTACCAGCCACCGTGACGATGACGCCCAAGGGCAGGGGCTCAAAGTCAATGACGCCGGGCCGGGCCCAAAAGTTTTCCCAGAGATCTCCCTCGTACCGGGCCGCCAGGGACACGGCTTTGCAGCAGTCCATCACGGACCCGCCGCCCACGGCGAGGATGATGTCGGCATGATGCTCTCTGGCCAGCTTGGCGCCTTCCTGGACCTTGGCATAGGTGGGATTGGCCATGATACCGGAGAACTCCACAATGGTTTTTCCAGCTCCCCGTAGGATGTCGGTCACTTCGTCGTAGATGCCGTTGCGCCAAATGGATCCGCCGCCGTAAGCCAGCAGGACAGTATCCCCATAGGGCTTGAGCAGGCAGGAAAGATATTCCTTCACGCAACCTTTGCCGAAATAGACCTTGGTGGAATTTTCGAAGATAAAGTTGTTCACAAGTACGCACCCTTTCCAGAAATTGCGTTTGGACGGGGTTCCCAAGCCGGTGACGCTCTGCCGGCTTGCCCCCAGAGCCAAGCCATGGCCCGGCCCGAGATGGTGCCGGTCTCGCCCATGTAGCTGATCATATTATAAGAGAATCGAGACTTCCGAAGAAGTCCCGATTCGTTATGTACTATATACCCGGAAGTTAACAGCGGGAAAGATGTCAGCGGGAGACCCGTCGTACCGCCTCCAAAAAGCGGCGGACCACTGGGGAGGCATTCGGAGCGTGGAGCAGGCCGAAGGGGATGGTATAGCTCCAATCCACGGGGAGAACCTTCAAGAGAGGATGGACATACCGCCAGTTTTCAATGGCCATGAGGACACAGTTATTGTTTTCGCACTGGTTGAAGACGGACACATCATAGAAATTGAAGTCCTCAATCTGTATCTGAGGGTGGTTTTTCCACAGGTCATCCCGGAGAAGATCCACATAGTGGCTCCAGTCCCGGTGCATCAGCATCAGCTTTTCCCCATATAAATCGTCCAGCGTCAGCTTGTCCTTTTGTGCCAGACGGTGATGGACGGATACGGCACAGCAGATCGGTTCCCGGGAGAGTTCCAACCCCGCGCACTGACGCAAGCGCAGCATGGTCTCGTCAAAGATGCCGGCGACCACATCGATGTTCCGGCCCAGGTTGCCCAGAATCTCCCTGGCGTTCTCCGGCGTGTTCTCAAAGGGGACCAGTTGAAACTTGATGTCAGGACAGAATCTCTGCACCTTGGGCCACAGATCTACCAGCACCTGGGCAGGAGTCATGGCAGAGGTGCCGATACGGATCACGTTGTCTGTCTCCTGTACGGCGTTGCGCGCACGGGTAACAGAGTCCTTGCAGTACTGGATGATATACCTGGCGTCCTGGAGAAGGGACTGGCCAGCTTTGGTCATCTGCAGTCCTCGATGGCTGCGGACAAAGAGCTGCAGCCCCAGACTCTCCTCCAGGAGATTGATCTGTTTGATGACGGCAGGGGGGGAGATGTACAACTTTTCCGCCGCCTTGTTGAAGCTGCCGGACTCTGCCACACAGAGGAAAGTTTCCAGCTGCGGGTTATACACAGGATCACCGTTCCTTTCCTTCCTCGGAGCACGGGGTGGTTCCCCGACTCACATTGTAGCGCGGGGAAAGAGAAAAGTCAAAGAAATTGTGCCTACTTTCAAGAAAACAGTGGAAAGAAGGGACATATGGTGGAAGAAATGTGCATTGATGTGGGGCGGAAGGGAGCGCGCCCTGAGAGAGGATGGTCCCGCCCGGTGGGGTGGAATACCCGCCGATTAGACTGCCGGAGGCTGAAGACCAGGTGGGAATATAGCGTTTGCGGGGCCGCCGGTTTTTCGGCAGCGCGGTCCCAGCTGCTGAAGAGGGGCGGGAATCCATGAGAGGCGGAAGAGGCGCGCACGGGTGTGCAAAGGGCAATGGAACTCAAAGAGGATGACAACAGGGGTGTTGGCATTGGAGATGCTGCTGGCAGTGATGGCGGGCTGCGTGGATCCTGCGGGGAATACGCAGCAGGCTGGAGGGCCAACCTAATCGGTGGTTGCACCTCTGCCCATTCAGACCAGGCCCCGGGGAACCGCTGGGCAGTGGGGAGATTCTCTGTGGGGAGAACATCTCCCCGTTAGACGAACGGCAGAAGGCGGTGATCGACACCCACAGGACTCGGGTCGATGAATGTCTGAGGAGGGACCCTTTTCCTGGCTTGCACGGCGTTCTGTTGGCGGCCACGAGGCATCCAGACCTGCTTCGCCGAAAAAGGGAATCAGGGGGTGCGATCTTCTGGCTGAAGGGCCCAGGATGTTAAGAAACCCTGAAGATTCCCGGGGCTCTATTGACAGGCAGGACGCTGATCCTGTATACTAATCGGCGATAGCGGGAGCGGAGATGGGAAGACCGGATAGAGGATGCGGCTGGCTCGGCGCGGCACCGGACGGATGGATCCCACAGCGTTTAGAAGGAAGACTTCTGGACAGGCAGGCGCAGCCTGAGTTTGTTTTCGGAGCTCAGGGGTGCCTGTTTCCCTTTTCCGGCTGGCCGCAAAGTAGGGGATGATAGATTGACGAACAAAGAAAAGCTGCTGACCGCCCTGAAAGGAATGGTCGTGGGCGGCACGATGCTGGTTCCGGGCGCCAGCGGCGGCTCCATGGCCATCATCCTGGGGGTATATGACCGCCTGGTGTCCTCTGTCAGCTCCTTCATGAAGCATAAGCGGGTCAGCTTCGTTTTCCTGACCTTGTTCGCGGTGGGCGGGCTGCTGGGCATGATCCTGTTTGCCAAGCCGCTGCTGACCTTGATCGAACGGTACCCCATGCCCATGCGATACTTTTTCCTGGGCGCGGTGGCGGGGGGCATCCCCCTCATTTTCCGGGAGGGCCAGGTGAAGCGCTTCTCCTGGCGACAGCCAGTGTATATCCTCATTGGGATCGTAGTAGTGGTGCTCATCGGACTGGTTCCTGTGGGAAAGGTGCAGTCGGAGATGGAGGCCGGCTTGCTCAGCTTTCTGCTTCTGGCGGTGGCGGGATTTATCGCGGCAGTGGCTCTGGTGCTGCCAGGGATCAGCGTATCCTACCTGCTGTTGCTCATGGGGCTGTATGACGAGACGATGCGAGCCATCAGTACCCTCTATCTGCCCTTCCTGATTCCGCTCGGGCTGGGGTTGGTGGCGGGAATCGTGCCCACTACTAAGGTGCTGGAGCGGGCCATGAACGATCACCCTCAGCCCACTTATCTGATCATGCTGGGCTTCATGCTGGCCTCCCTGGCGGAACTGTTCCCTGGAGTTCCTGGCTGGCCGGAGGCCCTACTGTGCCTGCTCACTCTGGCGGCGGGGTTCGGGATCATCTGGGGCATTTCCCGAAAGTCATAAGGAAAGAAAAGCGAAACACAGCGGATTGCGGTTCGACGCAGTCCGCTGTGTTTTTTCATCTGAAGCGAAGAGGGGACTTAATCCAGTTCTACCAAGATTGCCCGCTGCCCCATGGATTCAAAACAGTCCCAAAGGACGTCTGGGTCGATGGAGTATTCCCCGTAAATGGGGTCGGCAACCTGAAAGAGCCCGGCCTCCATGCCGGACAGCACCACGCAGTGGAGGTTGCTGTAGGGAACGTAAGTACTTCCGTCGGGCAAAGTCCAGGTGAAGGAGCTGGCGTAGGCGGGATCTGCATAGCCCAGCGTAACCCAGATGGCCAGGGGAACGCCGTCCAGAGCGTAATCCTCCAGTTCCTCTCGGCTCAGGCCGGTGACAGACACTACCTGGGCGTCTGACCCGGCGTCGGCAAGAAAGGCGTTGCCTGCCTGGATGATGGGCCCCTCGAAGCAGTACCAGCCGCCGCTCTGGCTGGTGGCGTCCCCCACGTAGTACTCCTCCGGGGAGGGGCCCAACCGCTGCCCGCCCTGATAGGTGAACCCCTGGGTGGGAAGATAGTTCTCATAGAGGTCCAAATGGTCCACAGGATAGCTGGCACTGTTCAGCAGCATGGCAAGGCTGGTCACCTCGCAGCCATTTGGCAGTTCTGGGCTCTGATAGATCAGCTCTACCGGATCGTAAGTATCGGAAGGGAGCTCGGAGAGATCGGTGAACTCCGGATCGGATAGGACAGGTTCCGTATGGGAGATGGACAGATGCTTACCAGAGGCGGTCTGCCCAGCGCCAGAGGGGAAACAGCCGGAGAGAAGGCTGGAAACAGATAGGCATAACGCCAACCACAGGATCAGATATCGTTTGAAAGAATTGCGGCACATAGAAATACTTCCTTATGTATTTGCGAGCGGCAGGTGACAGCGAGACGAGCGAATTGATTCATGATACAAATATATAGGATGGGGCTGAACCAGTTCTGAAAGGAAAAGACAGTAGTTTGTTCAAAATCAGTATAGGCCAAGAAACTAAAAATGCAAAATACTCATGTTATATAAAAATGAATGCGTTTAAGGCATGCCTAAAGGCGAAAGAAGGTGAAAAAATCGGGAAGCGGCAGGTAGGTGCGCTGCCGTTGCATGATGGGGATGCTCCGGAGCCGGAAAAGGGAAAAGCAAATTGGGGATAGACAGAAATGTAAAGGTTGTGTAAAATGAAAGAAACCTGTGGAAATATGAGGCGTGATCCTTTATAATAAACGTAACGCATATGTAAAAAGAGTGTAAAGAGAGGGAAAATAAATGATATCTCTGGCAGAATTTCTGCCCCAACTGATCAGCAACCCAGTACTGGCGGTCACGGTACTCCTGACTCTGGGTGTGATCCTGGTCAACGGCTGGACAGACGCGCCGAACGCGATTGCAACCTGTGTTTCCACACAGTCCCTGTCCCCCCGGGCGGCCATTCTGATGGCAGCAGTGTTCAATTTTTTGGGTGTGCTGGTGATGACCATGGTCAATGCCAGCGTTGCCACCACCGTTTACAGTATGGTGGATTTCGGAGGGGATACCGGCGAGGCGCTGGTGGCTCTGTGCGCGGCCCTGTTTGCCATTGTGGCTTGGGCGGTGGCAGCCTGGTGGTTCGGTATTCCCACCAGTGAGAGCCATGCCCTGATCGCCGGCCTGTCCGGCGCGGCCATTGCCCTGCATGGGGGACTGGCAGGCATCAACGGGGAGGAGTGGGTCAAGGTGCTCTATGGCCTGGTGCTGTCCACGGTGCTGGGCTTTGCCTTCGGCTGGATCGCGGTCAAGAGCGTGGAGCTGGTGTGCCGGAACATGGACCGGCGTAAGACGC
Organism: uncultured Eubacteriales bacterium; assembly: GCA_905210385.1. GTDB lineage: Bacteria > Bacillota > Clostridia > Oscillospirales > Oscillospiraceae > Enterenecus. The sequence goes on from CAJLWS010000016.1 coordinate 14,291, forward strand.
TGGGCTTTTTCCGGGGGGCACAGGCAGCCGGCGGAGCGGCCATGGCCTTCATGCACGGCGCTCAGGATGGGCAGAAGTTCATGGGAGTGTTTATGCTGGGAATCTTTTTGGCCAATGGCCAAGGAGATGTGGTTAGTTTTGAGATTCCCATTTGGCTGATGATTCTTTGCAGCGCGGTAATGGCGCTAGGCACCTCCATCGGCGGTTACCGGATCATCAAGGCGGTGGGCATGGACATGGTGAAGCTGGAGAAATATCAGGGGTTTGCGGCAGATCTGGCGGGAGCGGGTTGCCTGCTGTTGTCCTCCTTGGCGGGAATTCCGGTGTCCACAACCCACACTAAAACCACCGCCATTATGGGGGTGGGCGCCGCCCGCAGGTTGTCCAGCGTCAACTGGAGTGTGGTCCGGGAGATGGTGATGACCTGGGTGCTGACCTTTCCTGGCTGCGGGATCATTGGATTTTTCATGGCGAAGCTGTTCATGTGGCTATTCTGATCAAAGAGAAGAGGAGATTACAACATGGCGAAAAAGGGTACGAACTATTTTGAGTCCTTTACCAAAGGGGTGGAGTTTGGCTGTAAAGCCGCCGCGCTGCTGCGCTCTTGCTTTGACCAGTATGACCCCAGCCTGCTTCCGAAGCGGATCGAGGAGATGCATGAGATCGAGCACGCCGCCGATGAGATGAAGCATGGGATGATGGAGTGCCTGCTCAAGGAGTTTTTGCCCCCCATTGAGCGGGAGGATATCATGGAGCTGTCCAGTACCATTGATGATGTGACCGACAGTATCGAGGATGTGTTGCTGCGTCTCTACATGTTCAATATCACCCAGCTGCGGCCGGATGTAAAAGAGTTCGCGGATGTGATTGTGCGCCTGTGCCAGGCGCTGGAGAAGATGATGGGGGAGATGCACAATTTCCGCAAATCCACCCTGCTACGAGACCTGGTGATTGAGATCAACCATATGGAAGAGGAGGGAGACCGGCTGTACACCGAGACCATGCGTCGGCTGTACACCGAGGAAAAAGACCCGGTATCGGTGATGGCCTGGACCACCCTCTACGACCACTTGGAGAAGTGCTGTGACCAGTGCGAGGACGTGGCCGACGTGGTAGAGCGGGTGATCATGAAGAATACCTGATAATAGAAGAGAAGGGGCCGCCTGCCAGGCGGCCCCTTCCTTATGACTGAGGATAGTTTGGCATGATGAGGGACACTGGGACAGGACGGTCCATCTCCAGCCGGTCCGGCGCCACCCGGCAGTCTACCGCTAGCACCCGGACCCCGGCCGCCGCTGCATCCCGGAGGGCACTGCCAAACTCCGGGTGGGTGCGCTCGTTGGGGCAGAACAGGTGGCAGCCCTTCATCTGCACTA
>CAJLWS010000017.1 GCA_905210385.1 uncultured Eubacteriales bacterium
CTCCGTCCGGGTATCGATGGAGGAGGTGGCCTCGTCCAGCACGAAGATCCGGGGATCGGCCAGTACCGCCCGGGCAAAGGAGATCAGCTGCTTCTCCCCGGTGGACAGCCGGTCGCCCCCCTCGCCCACATCGGTGTCCCAGCCCTTCTCCAGCTTGGCCACCACGGTGTCGGCGGACACCGCCCGGGCGGCCGCCTCCACCTCCTCGTCAGTGGCGTCCAGCCGGCCGTAGCGGATGTTCTCCCGCACAGTGCCGGAGAACAGGTGGGGATTCTGCAGCACATAGCCGATGTTGGAGTGGAGCCACAGCTGGCTGCGCTCCCGGTAGTCCCGGCCGTCGATGAGAATCTGGCCGGAGGTGGGCTCGAAGAACCGGCAGGCCAGGTTGACCAGGGTGCTCTTCCCCGCCCCCGTCTCCCCCACGATGGCTACGGTGGTGCCCGCCGGGATGTGGAGGTTGAAGTGGGAGAGCACATCCTCTCCCCCGTCGGGATAGCGGAAGGTCACGTCCCGGAACTCAATCTCTCCCCGCAGCTCCTCCCAGTTCTCCCGCTTGGGGTGGAAGGCGTCCCCATACTGTTCCACCACCTCCGGGGCATCCACGATCATGGGCCTCTCGTCCAGCAGGCCGGTGACCCGCTCGATGGAGGCCTGGAGAGAGATGAACTCGGACAGGTTGGCGGCGATGGACTGGATGGGCTCGAACACCCCCACGGCGTAGGTGGCGAAGGCAGACAGGGTGGCGATCTCCAGCACCTGCTCGGTCACCATGGTCCCACCCTGCAGCAGTACGATGGCCACCGCCAGGGAGGAGCAGAACAGGACCAGAGGAATATAGACGGCGCTGAGCCGGGCTGCCCGTACGCCGGAGTCGTGCATCTCGCCGGTGAGGCGCCGGAAGTTCTCGGCGCTCTGCTCCTCAATGACTAAGGTCTTAGCCGTCTTCGCCCCGGTGATTCCCTCGTTGAAGGCTCCGGTGATCTTGGAGTTCAGCTTGCGCACCTTCCGATTCCAGTGGAGGATGCGGCCCTGGAAGTAGCCGGTGAGGATGGCGATGGCGGGCACGCCCAGCAGGATCCCCGGGGCCAGCCGCCAGTTGAGCACCAGCATGGCTCCGAAGGTGCCCAGCACATAGAACAGGGCCCACAGCAGGTCCGCCAGGTTCCAGGAGATCATGGAGGCGATGCGGTTGGTGTCGCTCATCTCCCGGGCAATGAGGTAGCCCACCGGAGTCACGTTGTAGAAGGACAGGGACAGGGTCTGGAGGTGGTGAAACAGCTTCTGCCGCAGGTCCCGGCCCAGGCTCATCTCGATGTACATGGCGTTGCGGCTGAAGGCCACCACGAATAGGGCCTGGAATAGGATGACCACCAAATAGCACAGAGCATAGGGGAGCAGTCCCCGCAGGGTATCTCCCTCAATGAAGGTGGCAATGGCATACCGCTGAAACAGGGGAAGGGCCACATCCACCACCGCACTGGCCAGGTTGAAGATCAGCAGCAGGGCAAAATCCCGGCGGTAATTGCCCAGCAGAGGGATCAGCCGCTTCCAAATGCCCAGCTGGAAGGACTTTGTATATTCCTGCTCGTCATAGGCCGCCATCAGCCTTCCCCTCCTTCCTCCAGCAGCTGCCGGTCGTCGCTGCTCATCTGAATGTCATAGATCTCCCGGTAGATGCCCGGACGGGCAATCAGCTCGGCGTGAGTACCCATGTCCGCCACCCGCCCATTGTCCAGCACCAGGATGCGGTCGGCCTGCATGAGGGTGGTGATCCGGTGGGAGATGAGGATCACCGTGGCCCCCTCCATCTGCTCTCTCAGTGCGGCGCGGATCTTGGCGTCCGTCTCCGCGTCCACGGCGGACAGAGAGTCGTCAAACACCATCAGCGGAGCCTTCTGCATCAGCATCCGGGCAATCGCCACCCGCTGCTTCTGTCCGCCGGACAGGGTGACTCCCCGCTCCCCCACCATGGTGCCGTACCCCTCGGGGAACTCGGTGATAGCCTCGTCCACGCAGGCCACCGCCGCGGCGTGGCGCAGCTCCTCCTCCGGCGCGCCAGGGCGGGTGGCGGCGATATTCTCCCGGATGGTCTGGGAAAACAGGAAGGGCTCCTGAAGCACCAGGCCGATCTGCCGGCGCAGGCAATCCCGGCGGATCTTTCGGATGTCCATGCCGCCAATGGTGATCCGCCCCTGTCCCTCCTCCAGGTCGTAGAGCCGGTCCAGCAGGTGGATCAGGGTGCTCTTCCCTGACCCGGTGCCCCCCAGCACCGCGAAGGTGCTGCCCTGGGGGATGGTGAAGGTCACATCCTCCAGCACGGTCTGGCCCTCATAGCCGAAGGTGACGTGGTCAAAGACGATGTCGCCGGTCAGCTCCAGCTCCTCCGCATCCGCCCCGTCGGTCTCCTCCGGCGCCTTGAGAATATAGCCCACCCGGTCCATGGAAACGCCCGCCTTGCTCATATCGGACAACACCCTGCCCAAGGCTCGCACCGGCCAGGCCAGGGTCTCGTTATAGCCCACGAAGGCAATGAAGCCGCCCAGGGTCATCCGCCCTTCCACCGTCTCAATGGTCCCCACCACAATCACCGCCATCACCTGCAGGCAGGTGAGCAGGGTACCCGAGGCCCAGTAAATGCTCATCAGCTTGCCCAGCTGGATCCACAGTTGGGAGAAGCGGTTGTTCTTTTCCCCAAACCGCTCCTCCTCAAACCGCTCCCGGCCAAAGGCCCGCACCACCCGCACCCCAGTAAAGTTCTCCTGGGCGCAGGTGGTCACCTCGCCCTCCGCCTCGTCCGCAGCCTGGAAGCGGCGGGAGATCTTCCGGTAGAACACCCCGGAGGAAAGCCCCACGATAGGGATGAACACCAGGGAGACCAGGGACAGGCGGGGACTCATGGAAATCATGATGGACAGGTAGAGTACAATGAGGAATACCGTGCGCACCACCTCCACCAGCTGGGTGCATACGAAGTTCCGGATGACGTCCACATCCGAGGTGCACCGCTGGATGATGTCCCCGGTAGCGTGGGCGGTGTGCCACTCAAAGTCCAGATGCTGGATGTGTCGATACAGGTCGTCCCGGATCTTCTTCACAAAGCCCTCCGAGCCCTTGGACAGATTAACCCGCTGGCCATAGGTGCACACCCCCCGCAGTACGGCCACCACAACCACCGCCCCTGCGGCCAGCCATAGCGCCCGGATCGGGTCGGACTTTAGCCAGCCCAAGTCAATCAACCCGGAAAGGATACCCAATTGTGCCTCTTCCTCCCCCAGTACCGAATCCACAGTGATCCGGATAATCTGGGGTGTCAGGGCATTGAACACCATACCCAGGCAGGCACACAGCAGGGCTGCCGCGAAGAATCCCCAGTTCCCTCGCAGGTATCGCACCACCAGCTCCAGCTTCTCCCGTTTCGGGAGCTTAAATTGCGTTTCCATGACACGCTCCTCTCTTCTTCCTGCTCTTTCTCTGCACCGGCAAACAAAAACACCTCTCCGTCTGGAGAGGCGCGCGTCTATCATCCCTAATCCAATGACCCTATGGTTACATCATCCACAGGCGCGCAGCAATCCCATCAGGACGGCAATTCCCTTTCCAGTTTCTCCATTCACAGTTCTTCAGCATGCCGCGCGCCTCCTTTCCCTTAGTTCCTGCTCAGTATAGCCCCGGCCTGACCCTTCTGTCAAGTCTGTTTTCAATATTTTCAACCTCTGCTTGTGGCATCGGTCTATTCGCAGCTCTTGCCCAATGAGCGGTAGATAAACTCGACTCCTTTTGCCTCTCTTCCCGCATGGATCGGTTTCTCCTTCTCCTTGGTCATTCCTGAACGTTGATTCCTCCAACGCTTGTATCTGCTCCATAAGGCGCAAAGGTCCCCCGCCTTTCGGCAGGGGACCTTTCTTTTCCACTACACCAGTTGGATGATTGCCATCTCCGCGCCGTCACCACGGCGGGGACCCATCTTCAGCACCCGGGTGTAGCCGCCGTTGCGGTCGGCATACTTGGGACCGATCTGGTCAAACAGCTTCTTGGCCACATCCTCCTTCGTCAGGTAGGACAGAACCCGGCGATAGTCCGCCAGGGTATTCTTTTTTGCCAGGGTAATCATCTTCTCGGTCATAGCGGCGACCTCCTTCGCGCGGGCGTAGGTGGTCTTGATCTGCCCATTCTCCAGCAGATAGGTGGTCATGGCGCGCAGCATAGCGCGGCGCTGATCGCTGGGCCTGCCCAGCTTACGGTACGTTGCCATTGTAAACTCTCCTTCGACCTCACACGGTGAGATCCTAATAAATTCGTTCTGGCACTCCGCTTCCAGAGACTTTCGTGGGCGGTATGGAACGTTACATACATCCGCCCTGCCACCGGGGACTCAGCCCCTGCTTTTACTGTTGTGCCCCACAAAAAGCCGGCGCAAGCGGATTTTGTGGGGAGAGAAGGCGCAAGGAAGGGAACACAATTTTCGCTGTCAGGCGGAAACGCAGTTAACCGGACTTTGCGCCTTTCGGGGCCCCGCGCAGACCCAGCCACAGCGGTCTGCGTGGGGAAAGGAGCCGCAGCGGAATGGATGAGCTTTCGCCCGTAGGCGGAAGCGAAGGATATGAAGCTTGCGGCGACGCTGTCACGCTGCGCCTGCTCACGACGGCTCCGCGCTTCTCGCTGTCATGCTCGGGCTGGGCACATGGCCGGGTCGATAAGCCGTCCGACTCCGGGCAAACCCGGTTCGGCCCTTGGCCGCACCTAGGCTTTGCCCATCCGCTTCCGTCTTATCCCCCCTATGTGCCTGCCCTCACACTTCTTTAGTTATTATCGTCGCTGGCCAGGGACAAGCCCATCATGGCCAGCTTGTTGATGACCTCTTCCAGGCTCTTGCGGCCCAGGTTGCGCACCTTCATCATCTCTTCCTCCGTCTTGGAAATCAAATCCTCCACGGTATTGATGTTGGCCCGCTTCAGGCAGTTGAAGGAACGTACCGAAAGATCCAGCTCCTCAATGGTCATCTCCAACACCTTGTCCCGCTGTGCCTCCGCCTTCTCCACCACAGTGGCCTTAGAGCCCATGGTTTCGGACAGGTCGGTGAACAGGGTGAAGTGATCCACCAGGATGCGAGCTCCCAGAGACACCGCGTCTCGGGCGGAGATGGTTCCGTTGGTCCACACCTCCAAAGTGAGCTTATCATAGTCGGTGGCGTCCCCCACACGGGTATTCTCCACAGTGTAATTGACCTTTTTCACCGGGGTATAGACAGAGTCCACAGGGATCACCCCAATGATGGTCTGGGCAGGCTTATTCTTATCCGCAGTCACATACCCCCGCCCCTGGGACAAAGTGAGCTCCATATTCAAAGCGGCGTCTGGTCCCAATGTGGCAATGGGATGCTCTGGATTGAGCACTTCCACATCACTGTCTGCCTTGATATCGCCAGCTGTAACAACGCCTTCGCCAGAGGCCTCAATGTAGACCGTCTTGACTCCTTCGCTATACAGCTTGGCAATAATCCCCTTGACATTGAGCACGATCTCCGTTACATCTTCCTTGATCCCAGGAATCGTGCTGAATTCGTGCTGGACGCCGGCAATCTTAATGCTGGTAACTGCAGTGCCGGGAAGAGAGGACAACAGAATGCGGCGCAGGGAGTTTCCAATGGTTGTACCGTACCCCCGCTCCAGGGGTTCCACCACATATCTGCCGTAGGTATCATCCCCGGCATTTTCAATACACTCAATACGCGGCTTCTGGATTTCTACCATATCGTGTTTACCCTCCTTTTACTGTGGCATGGTCTGCCAGAACTGGCTGCGGTATCGCGAGGGCTGCTGCATTACTTGGAATACAGCTCCACGATGAGGTTGACGGACACATCGAAATCCAGGTCATCCCGGCCAGGCATGGCAACCACCTTGCCCTCCAGGGGAGCACTCTTACTCTTTTCCAGCCACTTGGGCGCGGCCACAAACTTGTCGTCCTCCACCAGCTTCTTGAACTTGACGGAAGAGCGGCTCTTATCCCGCACAGCCACCACGTCGTCCAGCTTCACCAGGTAGGAGGGGATATTCACCCGCTTGCCGTTGACGGTAAAGTGGCCGTGGTTAACCAGCTGCCGGGCCTCCCGGCGGGTGCTGGCCAGGCCCAGGCGGAACACCACATTGTCCAGGCGGCGCTCCAGCAGGGTCATCAGCTCATCGCCGGTGTTGCCCTTCATCCGGGCGGCCTTCTCATAGTAAGAGCGGAATTGCTTCTCCAGCACACCGTAGATGAACTTGACCTTCTGCTTCTCGGTCAGCTGAAGGGCGTACTCGCTCTTCTTGCTCCGGCGCTGGGGGCCGGGGTGGCGGTTGGTCTGCTTGTTGATGCCCATCACCGCGGGAGAAATCCCCAGTGTGGCGCAACGCTTCAGATAGGGCTGCATATTTTTAGCCATAATGGTTTTCCTCCTTCCAGATTACACGCGGCGGCGCTTGGGCGGACGGCAGCCGTTGTGGGGAACGGGGGTCACATCCTTGATCAGGGTGACCTCCAGACCCACGGCCTGAAGCGCCCGGATGGCGGCCTCGCGGCCCTGGCCGGGACCCTTCACGTACACTTCCACGCTCTTCAGCCCACACTGCTCGATGGCGGCGTTGGCGGCGGTCTCCGCAGCGGTCTGGGCGGCGAAGGGGGTGGATTTCCGGGAGCCCCGGAAGCCCATCTCACCGGAGGAAGCCCAGGACAGGGCGTTGCCCTGCATATCGGTGACGGTGATCATGGTGTTGTTGAAGGAGGAGCGGATGTGAACCTGACCCTTCTCCACATTCTTGCGCTCACGACGGCGCTTGATTACTTTCTTTGCGGTAGCCATGTGTCAATCCCTCCTTACTTCTTCTTGTTGGCCACGGTGCGCTTGGGACCCTTGCGGGTGCGGGCGTTGGTCTTGGAGCGCTGGCCACGGACGGGCAGGCCCTTGCGGTGGCGGACGCCGCGGTAGCAACCGATCTCAGTCAGCCGCTTGATGTCCATCGCCACGTTGCGGCGAAGATCGCCCTCCACCACATACTCATGGCCGATGATCTCACGCAGCTTGGCCTCCTCCGCGTCGGTGAGGTCCTTCACGCGGGTATCGGGGTTGATGCCCGCCTTCTCCAGAATCTTGTTGGCGCTGGTGCGGCCAATCCCGTAAATATAGGTGAGTCCGATCTCGACTCGCTTTTCCTTCGGCAGATCAATGCCGGCAATACGTGCCATATTCCTCCTGCCCCTCCTTTAACCTTGTTTCTGCTTGTGCTTGGGGTTTTCGCAAATGACCATAACTTTGCCCTTGCGCTTGATGATCTTGCACTTCTCGCACATGGGCTTGACAGACGGTCTGACTTTCATATCAATTAACCTCCTGTAAATGCCTGAATGGCCCCGTCGTCGTCGCGGGCTGCGTATCGTTCGCTTCCGGCCTTGGCCAAAAGCTCCCTCACTTCGCCGCTCCTCCTCTCCAAACCAAACCCGCTTCGCTGGGCTTTGGTTTGGGGCGGCCTTCGGCCGCTATGCAGGGCGTCTCCCCGGGGGCAAGGCCCCTGGGAGAACGGCCCGTTCCGACTCCGGTCGTTGATACTGACTTTATTCTTTGCGGCGGTCCGCCGCGGTTTCCGATGATGCGACTCTTACTTGCTGCGCCAGGTGATGCGACCCTTGGTCAGGTCATACGGCGACATCTGCACCGTCACCTTGTCGCCGGGCAGGATACGGATGAAGTTCATCCGCAGCTTGCCGGAGATGTGCGCCAGAATAATGTGGCCGTTTCCGATGTCCACATGGAACGTGGTGTTGGGCAGGGCCTCAGTGACAACTCCCTCCAACTCGATCATATCGTCCTTTGCCAAAGCGTCATACCTCCATTTCCTCCCGAAAGGCCGCCAGGGCCGCCCGGAGCTCTCGGTCCCGGACAGGCAGGCCGGTTCGGACTTTTTCCATCGCCGGGTGTTCCCACTCTCCCGCAAGGAGCACGTGCTTGGCCCGTTTCCGCTTGGGGTGGTCCACCCGCCGCCGCTTCCCGTCCGCCAGCAGCAGCCAGCCGCCAGCCTCTTCCAGCACGCAGAACAGGCGGCCGCTGTCCCTGCCCCGGCAGGCGCGGACGATTTGGGCTTTCCGGAAGCTCATGCTAATCATCCTCACAGGTCGTAAGGATCTCCGGCTCGCCCTCTGTGATGAGAATGGTATTCTCGTAGTGGGCGGCCAGGGAACCGTCCTGGGTGACGGTGGTCCATTTGTCCTGAAGGATCCGCACCCGCCAGTCTCCCTGACACACCATGGGCTCCACCGCAATGGTCATGCCCGGCTGGAGGCGGGCACCGTGGCCAGCGGGTCCATAGTTGGGTACCTCAGGCGCCTCGTGGAGCTTTGCCCCCACTCCGTGCCCGACGAAATCCCGGACTACGGAGTAGCCATGGGCCTCCACATACTGCTGCACTGCGTGGGAGATGTCGGACACCCGCTGCCCTGCCCGGGCGAACCGGATGCCCTCCCAAAAGCTGTGCTCAGTGACCTCCATCAGCCTCCTGGCCTCGTCGGACACCTGGCCACAGGGAAAGGTAGCCGCGCAGTCGCCGTGGAAGCCGTCAATATACGCCCCCACGTCCACGCTGACGATATCCCCCTCCTGGAGTACGATCTTCTTGGAGGGAATGCCGTGAATCACCACGTCGTTGACGGAGATACATGCAGATCCGGGAAAGCCTCCATATCCCAGAAAGGAGGGACGCGCGCCCCGACTCTCAATATACTTACGTACCGCAGCGTCAATCTCCAGGGTAGTCATGCCGGGTCGTACCAGTTCTCCCGCCAGCTTGCGCGCTCCGGCGGTGATTCGCCCGGCCCTGCGCATACAGTCCAGCTCTCTGGACGATTTCAATGTGATCAGTTCCATCGCTCACAGCCTCAGGGCACTCAGCACCACTTTGGTGGTGGCTTCAATGCTCGGTTGATTTTGTACCGGGCGCAGAATGCCCCGTTGGGCGTAAAACTCCTTGAGCGGTTCAGTCTGGTCGTGGTAGACCCGTAGGCGATGTTTCACCGTCTCCGGCTTGTCATCGTCCCGCTGCTCCAGCTGCCCGCCGCACTTGTCGCACACGCCAGGCTGCCGGGAGGGGGCGTTGTCCACGTGATAGGACGCCCCGCAGCGGTGGCAGAACCGGCGGCCCTCCATGCGCTGCTCAATCTCCTCGTCGGAGATCTCAATGGACAGAACGTTGTCAAAGCAGACCCCCGCCCGCTCCAGGGCTTCGGCCTGGGCGATGGTGCGGGGCACACCGTCCAGGATAAAGCCCCTGGCGCAGTCAGGCTGGGCCAGCCGCTGGGCCACGATGTCAATGATGATATCGTCCGGGACCAGTTTACCCGCGTCCATATAGCGTTTGGCCTCCAGGCCCACCGGCGTGCCCTCCTTGGCGGCGGCACGCAGGATATTCCCCGTGGAAACGGTGGGGATGCCCAGTCGCTCGCTCAGGATGGCGGCCTGAGTCCCCTTGCCGGCTCCGGGGGCTCCGAGCATGATCAGCTTCATACTCCTCCCCCTCTGATTACTCCAAGAAGCCCTTGTAGTGACGCATCATCAACTGGGCCTCCAAAGCCTTGGCAGTCTCCAGAGCAACGCCCACCACGATGATGATGGAGGTCCCACCGATGGCCAGACTGCTGCCGGCGCTGGAACCCAGGGCGTTCATGATGTTGCCCGTGATGGCGGGCAGCAGGGCGACCACCGCCAGATAGATGGCGCCAAACAGCGTCAGCCGGGAGATGACCTTCTGCAGGAAGTCCGCGGTGGGCTTGCCGGGACGGAAGCCGGGAATGAAGCCGCCGTTCTTCTTCAGGTTGTTGGACACCTCCACGGGGTTGAACTGGATGGTGTTGTAGAAGTAGCTAAACAGCACGATCAGCAGGAAGTAGACGATAGAGTACACCAGGCCGTTGGAGTCGAAAATATTCAGGAAGGTATTCCACCCGGACCCTTCCGTCTGGGCGGAAGGCACAAACATGCCAATGGTGGCAGGGATGGACGCGATGGCCTGGGCGAAGATGATGGGCATAACGCCGGACATGTTCACCTTGATGGGAATGTGGCTGGACTGGCCGCCGTACATCTTCCGGCCCACCACCCGCTTGGCATACTGCACAGGGATGCGCCGCTCAGCGTTGGTGATAAACACGATGAAGATGACCAGCAGAAGTATGCCCACAATGATCAGCGGGATGAATGCAGGGTGCAGGGTCAGTGCGCTCTCGCCGCTGGTACCATTGGCCCAATTGGTCACACCATTGATCATAGAGGACACCATTCCAGGGCCGCGGGCCACGATGCCGGCGAACAGGATGATGGAGATGCCATTGCCCACGCCGAACTCAGTGATCTGTTCACCCAGCCACATCACGAAGGCAGAGCCGGCGGTGAAGGCGACGATGATCACGATGGCAGGCCACACACCCTCCGCAGAAATCACTCCGGCCGAGCGAATCAACGTATAGTAGCCGAAAGCCTGAATCAGGGCGATGGCCACGGTGACATACCGGGTGATGGCGGCAATCTTCTTCTTGCCCTCCTCACCGCCCTCCCGAGCCAGGCGCTCCAGGGCCGGGATGGCAATGGTCAACAGCTGAATGATGATGGAGCTGTTGATATAGGGCTGAATGGACAGGGCAAACACCGTACCATAGGCAAAAGCATCACCGCTCATCACATTGAGCAGGCCAAAAATGCTGGCCGACTGAGCCTCCATATAGGCCTGAAGCGTATTAGAGTCGATGAAAGGCACGGGAATGGCTGCACCTACTCGGAAGATCAGCAGAGCAAAGATGGTAAATAGCAGCTTGTTGCGCAGCTCCTGCACCTTCCAGGCGTTTCGGATGGTCTGAATCATCTCAGATCACCTCCGCCGTCCCGCCTGCCTTTTCGATCTTCTCCTTCGCGGAGGCGGAGAAAGCGGAAGCACGCACGGTGAGCTTCTTGGTCACCTCACCATTGCCCAGGATCTTGACTCCGTACTCACACTTGGAAAGGATGCCCTTTTCCAGCAGGTCGCAAACGTTCACGGTGGCGCCGTCCTCGAACTTGTTCAGGGAAGCCACGTTGACGGTCTCCAACCGCTTCGCGAAGATGTTGTTGAAGCCGCGCTTGGGCAGGCGGCGGGTCAGGGGCATCTGGCCGCCTTCAAATCCAATGCGGACGCCGCCGCCGGAGCGGGCCTTCTGGCCCTTGTGGCCGCGGCCGGCGGTCTTGCCGTTGCCGGTGCCGGGGCCGCGCCCCTTGCGCTTTCCCACTTGGGTGGAGCCGGGGGCAGGAGAAAGTTCATGCAGATTCATCTTAAGGCACCTCCTCAGGCTTTCTCGGTTACCTCGAGCAGGTAACCGATGCTGGCGATCTTACCCCGGGTGGCCGCGTTGTCGGGCTGAACAGTCACATCGCCGATGGTACGCAGGCCCAGGGCCTCGGCGGTCGCCTTGTGCTTGGCCAGGCGGCCGTTCAGGCTCTTGACGAGCTTGATCTCAATTGTGTTAGCCATGGTCATGAGCCTCCTTAACCAATGATTTCTTCCACGCTCTTGCCGCGGATCCGGGCGACCTCGGCAGGGCTGCGCAGCGCCTTCAGGCCGGCCATAGTGGCAGCCACCACGTTCTGGGGGTTGTTGGTGCGCAGGCATTTGGCGCGGATGTCGGACACGCCGGCGGCCTCCATCACCGCGCGGACCGGGCCGCCGGCAATGATGCCGGTACCCTTGCTGGCGGGCTTGAGCAGCACCCGGCCGGCGCCGAACTCCCCGATGACCTCATGGGGGATGGTGTTGCCGGACAGGGTGATGGTCACCATGTTCTTCTTGGCGTCCTCGATGCCCTTGCGGATGGCCTCGGCCACCTCGGCGGCCTTGCCCAGGCCGTAGCCCACCTTGCCCTTCTCGTCGCCGACGACGACCAGGGCGGAGAACTTGGCCACACGGCCGCCCTTTACAGTCTTGGACACGCGGTTGAGGTAGACAACCTTCTCCACGTACTCCTTGGGTTCTCTTTCAAAACGAGCCATGATTCTTCCTCCTCCCTTAGAACTGCAGGCCGCCCTCGCGGGCGCCCTCGGCCAGAGCCTTGACACGGCCGTGGTACAGGTAGCCGCCGCGGTCGAACACGACAGCCTCGATGCCCTTGGCGCGGGCCCGCTCGGCAACCGCCAGGCCCACCTTCTTGGCGGCCTCACAGTTGCTGCCGGGGCCCTCAAAGCCCTTCTCCAGGGAAGAAGCGGAGACCAGGGTGACGCCCTTGGTATCATCGATGACCTGGGCGTAGATGTTGGTCTCGCTGCGGAACACGTTCAGGCGGGGACGCTCGGGGGTGCCGGACACCTTGCTGCGGACTCGCTTATGACGGTGCAGGCGCTGAGCCTTGGTATTGGGTCTGTTAATCATAATCGGCACACCTCCTCAATTATTTCTTGACACCGGTCTTACCAACCTTGCGGCGGATGACCTCGTCAGAGTATTTGATACCCTTGCCCTTATAGGGCTCGGGGGGACGCTTCTCGCGGACGTTGGCGGCAAACTGGCCCACCAGCTGCTTGTCATAGCCGGAGATGACGATCTGGTTGGCGGAGGGCACCTCAATGGTGATTCCCTCGGGGGCCTCCATGATCACCTGGTGGGAAAAGCCCAGGTTCATCACCAGCTTGCCCCCCTCCAGGGCCACACGGTAACCCACACCGTTGACGTCCAGGGTCTTCTTATAGCCCTCGGTGACGCCCACCACCATATTGTGGAGCAGGGAGCGGGTCAGGCCATGGAGAGAACGGTTCTCCTTCAGGTCGTTGGGCCGGGTGACGTGCAGCTCATTGTTCTCCATGTCAATGGTCATGTTGGGGTGGAACTGCTGGGTCAGGGCTCCCTTGGGACCCTTCACGGTCACAACGTTATTTTTCTCAATCTTGACCTCCACGCCGGCGGGGACGGCGATAGGAGCTCTACCAATTCTGGACATTCCTATAACCCTCCTTACCAGACAAACGCAAGGACTTCGCCGCCGACATGGGCCTCGCGGGCCTTCTTGTCGGTCATGACGCCCTTGGATGTGGACACAATCGCGATGCCCAGGCCGCGCAGGACCCGGGGCAGCTCGTCCGCGCCGGCATACACGCGCAGGCCGGGCTTGGACACCCGGCGCAGGCCGGAGATGGCCTTCTCCTTGCCGGGCTGCAGATACTTCAGGGTGATGCGAATCACGCCCTGGGTGCCATCGTTGATGATCTGGAAGTTCTTAATGTAGCCCTCATCCAGCAGAATCTGGGCGATGGCCTTCTTCATGTTGGAAGCCGGAACATCCACGGTGTCATGCTTGGCGTTGTTCGCGTTGCGGATGCGGGTCAGCATATCCGCAATGGGATCGGTGATTTGCATGAGTTTTACCTCCTATTCAGATTTACCGAGGGCCGTCGTGCCCGCCGGTAGAGACGGAAAGGTATCGGGGGGTAGGCGAACCTCCGACCTTTTATCCGCCTTTCCGCGTTCCGCGGGTTCACATATCAAAACCGCGATTTCCTTGCGCGGGTTTGACCATGGGGCTGTCCGCGCGGCTCACATCATGCCAAAACCCCGTACCCGCAGGCTTCTCCCTGCAGTTTACGGGTTGGACACTCCCGAACGCGTTGGAAGTGAATATTGGCACCGGCGCCATGCGCAAAAGCAATTTATTATACCTCTTTCCGCTGTCAAAAGCAAGCGGTTTTCGGAAGATACGCCCGAACGTGTGGACAAAAATATGGGCAAAGCAGCTTCTGCCGGAGCGCTCCGGCAGAAGCCGTTTTGTTTCTGTGTCTTTTCGGGCCGGGGATCGGCCGCAACGGGTTCAGGCATTGGGGCCTGCAGAGGAGAGAACACCACAGCGCCCAAACGGCGGGCCGTATCATCGCAGTTCCTCTGGTAAAGATCGTTTCGCCAGGCAAGGCGGCGCGGCGCAGACAGTGCCGTGTGCACGGCGGGCGCTTGCCGGTGTCACGCCTCGCCTGCTCACGACGCCCGGCTTCCCTCCGACTCGGACTGGTCTGCGGGCCGCTGCGCGCCCCTCCGCTCGTCCTCGCGACCGTCCATCCGGGCTGTCCGCGACGGCTCGGCGTTTCCTATTACCAGGAAGCCTTCTTCACGCCGGGGATCTGGCCCTTGTAGGCCAGCTCCCGGAAGCAGATACGGCAAATACCGTAGTCCCGGAGATACGCGTGGGGGCGGCCGCAGATCTTGCAGCGGTTGTTGCGGCGGCTGGAGAACTTGGGCTCACGCTGAGCCTTCAGAATCATAGATTTCTTAGCCATTCTGTTTTATCCTCCTATCAGCCGTTGGTGGTGAAGGGAGCGCCCAGAAGCGTCAGCAGCTCCTTGGCCTCTTCATCCGTCCGGGCGGTGGTGCAGATCACAATATCCATACCGCGGATCTTGTCGATCTTGTCATAGTCGATCTCGGGGAAGATCAGCTGCTCCTTCAGACCCAGGGCGTAATTGCCCCTGCCGTCGAAGGCGTTGGGGTTGATGCCCCGGAAGTCGCGCACACGGGGCAGGGCCACGTTAAACAGGCGGTCCAGAAACTCCCACATCTTATCCTGACGCAGGGTGACCTTAGCGCCGATGGGCATGCCTTCGCGCAGCTTAAAGTTGGCCACGGACTTCTTGGCCTTGGTGATGATAGGCTTCTGGCCGGTGATGGCCGCCAAGTCGTTCACCACGGACTCCAGCACCTTGGAGTTGTCCCGGGCCTCGCCGCAGCCGCAGTTGACCACGATCTTGTCAATGCGGGGGATCTGCATCACGGATTTGTAGCCGAACGTCTGCATCAGGGCAGGAGCGACTTCGGCGGTGTACTTTGCCTTCAAATTGGGGTTAGCCATTTGTTACTCCTCCTCCCTCTCAGATTTCGGCGCCGCAGTGCTTGCAGACGCGGACCTTTTTGCCGCCCTCGATCTTGTGAGCCACACGGGTGGGCTTGCTGCACTTGGGGCACACGGTCATGACCTTGCTGGCGTACAGGGGGATCTCCTTCTGGATGATGCCGCCCTCCTCGCCCTGCTTGCGGGGCTTCTGGTGGCGGGAAGCCATGTTGATCTTCTCCACCACGACCTTACGGGTCTTGGGATCCACGGAGAGGACCTTGCCCCGCTTGCCCTTGTCCTTGCCGGACAGGACAACGACGGTATCGTTCTTTTTCACGTTCATACTCATACCTCGTTACCCCCCCTTACAGGACTTCGGGAGCCAGGGACAGGATCTTCATGTAGTCCTTGTCACGCAGCTCGCGGGCCACCGGGCCAAAAATACGGGTGCCACGGGGGTTCTTATCTTCACGGATGAGGACGGCGGCATTGTCGTCGAAGCGGACATAGGTGCCGTCGGCGCGGCGCACGCCGCGGGTGGAGCGGACGATGACGGCCTTGACCACATCGCCCTTCTTGACCTGGCCGCCGGGGGCGGCCTTGCGCACGGAGGCGACGATCACATCGCCGATGTTGCCGAACTTGCGCTTGGAGCCGCCCAGTACGCGGATGGTCTTGATCTCCTTGGCGCCGGTGTTGTCGGCCACCTTCAGATAGCTTTCTTCCTGAATCATACTGGCACCTCCTTCTTACTTCGCCTTCTCGAGGATCTCAACCACGCGCCAACGCTTGTCCTTGGACAGGGGGC
>CAJLWS010000018.1 GCA_905210385.1 uncultured Eubacteriales bacterium
CCGCCGGAGAGCAGGTGAGGGGCGTGGCGGGCGTACGCTGTCATGCCCACGGTGGCCAGGGCCTCATCCACCCGCTGGCGGATCTCGGGGGAGGGCACGCCCAGGTTCTCCGGGGCGAAGGCCACATCCTCCTCCACCACGCTGGCCACGATCTGGTTGTCCGGGTTCTGGAACACCATGCCCACCCGGCGGCGGATGTCCAGCAGGGGCGCCTCGTCGGCGGTGTCCATGCCATCCACGTACACCTTGCCGTCGGTGGGCAGGAGGATGGCGTTGAAGTGCTTGGCCAGGGTGGACTTGCCCGAGCCGTTGTGGCCCAGGATGGCCACGAAGGAGCCGGGCTCGATGGTCAGGCTGATCCTGTCCAGCACCGTGGGGGCCACTCCCTCCTCGGTGGTATAGCGGAAGAGCAGGTCTTGGGTTTTGATGATGGGTTCTTTCATAGCGCAACCTTTACGAATTAAAATGAAGTCCACCGTCCCGTCGCCCCGCAGGGCAGGGCCAGGCCGCTGGCCGTCACCGGCAGGCCCAGCTCGTCGGACACCGTATGCCCGCCGAACCTGCCCCCGATGACAGATTGCAAAATATAGGTCAGCACCGACGGGGACAGCCCCGTGGTGTACGAGTTCAGGATGACAAACAGAGGCTGGTCGCTGAGTACCTGGGAGACCAGCTCCACGAAGGGGTACAGGTTGTCCTCCAGTTTCCACACCTCGCCGGAGGGCCCCCGGCCGTAGGACGGCGGGTCCATGATGATGGCGTCGTACCGGCGGCCCCGGCGGATTTCCCGCTCCACGAACTTGCCGCAGTCGTCCACGATCCAGCGGATGGGCGCCTCCTCCAGCCCGGACAGCCTGGCGTTGTCCCGGGCCCACTGCACCATGCCGCGGGCCGCATCCACGTGGCACACGCTGGCGCAGGCCCCGGTGCCCCCGCCGGTGTAGGCGAACAGGTTCAGCACGCTCACCGGACGCCCGGCTTTTTGAATCAGCTCCCGGGCGAAGTCCCAGTTGGCCGCCTGCTCGGGGAACAGCCCCGTGTGCTTGAAGTTCATCAGCCCCACCTGGAACGTCAGGTTCCGGTAGCTCACCTGCCATCGGTCGGGCACGTGCTTGCTGGCCCAGGCCCCGCCACCAGTGCGGGAGCGGGCGTAGCGGGCGTCCGGTTTCTCCCAACCCGGCAGCCGCCGGGGGGTGGCCCAGATGGCCTGGGGGTCCGGGCGCACCAGGTACTGCCGGTCCCACCGCTCCAGCTTTTCCCCCCGGGAGCAGTCCAAAAGCTCGTAATCCTTCCACTGGTCCGCCATCCACATAGGCCTGGAACCCTCCAAATCCACATAATAATTCAGGATATTATACAATACTTTCTCCCTTCCGTCAAATGGGAGGGGGCACTGACGGAGGCGGACAAAAAATTTGGAAAATGACAGAGAAATTTGTGAAAATCCCTTGTATTTTATAGGAGATACTGGTATATTGATGATGCGGGAGAGGGGAAATTTGGCCTTTTTCGCGCGAAAAAGCTGCTGTTCACAGAATGAACAGCACGTTGATTTAGGGAGGAGTCTGAAATGAAAAAACGAGTGTTTTACATAATATTAGCGCTGGTTATGGTAATATCTATAATTCCCGTGGCGTTTGCCCAAGAAGGGGAGCCGTTTTCTGGCGAGGGTACACAGAATGCCCCCTATGAGATTTCTAATGTTGCTGATTTGCAGGCGCTGGCCGACGCGGTAAATAATGGGACGGATTATTCAGATAAGTATTTTAAACTGACGGCGGATATCAATCTGTCTGGGGTGGAGTGGACGCCCATTGGTAGATTCCTTGGAAAGGATTCATCGACCTGTTTTTCCGGTACGTTTGATGGTGGCAGGCACACCATTTCAGGTCTGACAATTACCAAGACATATGAGGGGGCAACAAATTATAGTTATGACGCTTACGGCCTGTTTGGCGCTGTGGGAAATGGAGCGACCATTTCTAATCTCACGATGGAATCGCCTACAATTACACTTGACCAGGCGAAGAACGTCGGCGCGCTGGTTGGCGGAGTTGCGTATAACGCTACGAGAACCGAAGTGAAGATAACTAACGTTGTCGTAAACAATGCCACTGTACAGGCTAACGGCAGGGTCGGGGGTATCATCGGCTGGGTAATTGACTCGGTAAAGGGAGTTGAACTCAATAACTGCACTGTGAGCGGCGATATTTCTGCGGTGTATAACGAGTCCAAGGATGATGACGGCGATAAGGCAGGAGGCCTTGTGGGACACGCCCAGTCAAAGCTCACGATCGTCGGTTCCAGTTATACAAACGGCACTGTGAGCGCATACAGGGAGGCCGGTGGAATAGCTGGCAGATATGATAATGATGATGTAGCTATGACCATCCTGTCCTGCACGGTGGCCGACGCGACCATCCAGCAGGATAAAACGAACGGGGACCATGATGACCCGAGATGCGGCCAGCTTATAGGGCGGATTGACGACAGCAGCATCAATGCTGGCGGGAACGATTTTTCCGAAAATGTCACGGTTCTGGCGGATAATGCGCCAGCTGACGGCTTTGGAGAGACCAGTAGCGGAACTGTTACAAAATATGTTGCAAGAATCGGAAGTACTGGCTACACTGATCTTGCGACTGCCCTCACCGAGGCCAAGAGCGGTGATGTTGTCGATCTGTTGGCCGACGTGGAAGTCAGTTCTGTGGTCCAAGATTCAGCAGTACCCAACCAAAACCCTGCACTTAAGATCACAACCGGTATCACCTTGAATGGGAATGGCCACAGGATCAAAGCAGGAACCTTCACAATGGACGAAACCGGAAAGGCCATCAATAGTCTTCTGGATATTCAGAGTGTTACCGACACTGTGACGATCAACGATTTGACCATTGTAGGCAATGAAACCAATAAGCACGGTATCAATGTCTATCAATCTCAGAATGTTGTTCTGAACAATGTCACTAGTGAGAAGAACGGCTCCACGGGCCTGACTATCAACCAATCCAAGGTGACTGCAACGAATTTCAATGCCAGCGGGAATAGAAGCCGGTGGTACTCTGTTGATGTTGGCAATGGGAGCGACAGCTCGTCGTTTATTTTGAATAGTGGCAACATCGAGGGTGGTTTATTTGGCCTTCGCGCTCAAAGTGGTGCCTCTGTTACTGTGTACAATGGGTATGTTTCCATGCTAAGTGGCACTAGTGTCACTGTCGAGGGCGGTTCCTTCGGCGTGTCTGTAGCCCAGTATGTCGCGGACAGCCTGCACTACGAGGCCAATACCAATGGTGTCTACACTTACCACAAGACTTTAAACGATGCTTTGGCCACCGGCGGCATGGTCCAGTCTGTGGACACCGCGAAGAAGCCCACCAGTGAGAAGCATACTCTGAAAGTGGAGAACAACGGCACCGCGATTGCCACGGTGGTTCTGGCTGAGGACGAGAGCTATACCCTCCCCGCCGCCCCAGAGCGCGGCGCCTACTGGTACTTCCTGGGCTGGAGCGACGGCAGTAAGATCTATCAGCCAGGTGATGATGTCACCATCAGCGGCGACACCACCTTCACCGCCCTGTGGCAGTACATTCCCCCTGCCGACCCCAGCTATCAGATCACCATTCCCGCCACCGCCAACGGCGCCGTGACGGTGTCTCCCACCTCTGCCAAGGAGGATCAGGTGGTTACCATTACCATCACCCCCGACGAGGGGTTCGCCCTGGCCTCTCTCGCCGTCACCGACTTCTTCGGCAACCAGGTGGACATATCCCGCAACAGCGACGGAACCTATTCCTTCGTGATGCCCGCCAGCCAGGTCACCGTGAGCGCCGTCTTCGTGCCCGCGCAGCTGCCCTTCACCGACGTGACGGAGGCCAACTGGTACTACGATGAGGTGTACTACGTGTGGGCCAACGGGCTGATGCAGGGCACCAGCGCCACCACCTTCGGCCCCAATGTGGACACCACCCGGGCCATGGTGGTCACCATCCTGTGGCGGCTGGAGGGGGAGCCCGCCTCCGGTTATGACATGGACTACTCCGACGTGGCCGGCGGGGCGTGGTATGCCGACGCGGTGCGCTGGGCCACGGAGCACGGCATCGTCAACGGCTCCGAGGGGCAGTTCTATCCCGGCGGGACGGTCACCCGGGAGCAGCTGGCGGCGATGCTGTACCGCTACGCCCAGTACAAGGGCTATGACCTGACCGCCGGCGGCGACCTGTCCGGTTTTGCCGACGCCGGCGCCGTCTCCGGCTGGGCGGAGACCTCTCTGGCCTGGGCCGTGGGGCAGGGGCTGCTCCAGGGGTCCGACAGCCAAGTGGATCCCCAGGGTTCCGCCATCCGCGCCCAGACGGCCGCCATCCTCATGCGGTTCTGTGAGAACATGCTAGAATGAAAGACAGGGATGGGGCGGGAATTCCGCTCCGCTCCGCATGCGTTCCAATATGCGCTTATCCGCATAGATCCATGTGCTCTATGCCGCTCTGCGACAGAAAATATGGCCAAAAACTCTCCCGCCCTTTGCCGAAAAGCTGTGATCGGTAAAGGGCGGGAGAATTTTTGGCCTCTGTTCCCAGTGTGCGATTGAAAACTGAAGGGGTTGTCGGCAATGAAACGTCACTTTGCCAGAAATGGTTTGAAAAAAGCGCCCAAATCGGTTTGGCCGGAGGTTTTGCATAGACAGTAGTAGGTAACATTCGCTTCCTCATCGAGAATAGGGATATTGACGCGGTTGGTGGGGTTTCCCTCTCGACGGAGGACTACATCTGTCACAAAGTTGGGCAACGCGGAAGACCTAACAAGCTCCTCAAACGCGATATCTTCCTGCTCCAGAAAACGCGTATCGGGCATTTTTTTATCCGCAATATCCCGCCAAAATCCAAGCCGGTTGCGCAAAAGCATGGTCTCGCCGTTGAGGTCCTTCATGTATAGCGCCTTGCGGCCGGACAAAGGATGCGCCGGCGGCAGGGAGAAAAAGAGATGCTCCTCCCCGTACTTAACACAGGTAATTCCGGATTCTTCCACGGGAAATGGCAGAACGATCAGTTGATAGACGTTATCCCGCAGGCCCTGGAGAAGCACTCCATTCTCCCGGATCTCCGAGGAAATCGTCATATCGGGGTAGAGACCAGACAGAACCGGAGGAATCTCCCAGAGGGGAACGGGGGCGCAGGAGCCAATGAGAATCGTCCTCTGACTGCGGTCAAATGCCTGAATGCGACTGATCATGCTCCGGGATTGACCGACGATCTGCTGCGCATACTCTACGGCCAGCCTGCCGTTTTCATTGAGTTCAACCCGATTCTTCTGCCGGAGGAACAGTGGGACCTTTAGCTCAGCCTCCAGCCGCTGCATGGAGCGGCTGAGAGCCGGCTGCGAGATATGAAGCCGGTCCGCCGCGTTGGACAGCGTCCCGCACTCCGCGACAGCTAATAGCTGCTCTAGCTGGTACAGCTCAAACATATATCCAGGCACCTCCTGGGGCTATTGTATCAATAGTTTGGATGGATTGCAAGAATCAGTATGCGCTTTAGTTATAGTACTCTGCATAATTGGTACTGTACTTTACGAAAAACTGGGGCTAAAATACACATATCAGCTGGAAATGAGACAAAAGGAGGCTTGACACCATGCAGTACAGAATACTCTCCAACGGTGTGGAGCTGCCAATGATCGGTTACGGCACATTTCAGATCAAAGACGCTGCACGGTGTGAGCAGTGTGTGTCAGAGGCTCTGGAGATGGGCTATAGGCTGTTTGATACTGCGGCTTCCTATGAAAATGAGGCAGCGATAGGCGCGGCGCTTCGGACTTCCGGACTGCCCAGAGAGGAGTGGTTTGCCATCACCAAGCTGTGGGTCCAGGACGCCGGGTACGACGGTACCCTGAGGGCCTTTGAAGCCTCCCTCAAAAAGCTGGGTTTGGACTACATAGACCTGTATCTGATCCATCAGCCTTTTGGGGATTACTACGGCGCCTGGCGGGCTATGGAGCGGCTGTACCGGGAGGGTGCTGTCCGGGCCATAGGGGTGAGTAATTTCACTCCGGAACGCCTGGTAGATCTGTGCATGAACCAGGAGATCAGGCCCATGGTGAATCAGATCGAGATCCATCCATTTTTTCAGCAGAACACCGCGTTGCGGGTCATGGAGGACTATGGTGTGACCCCTCAGGCATGGGGGCCCTTTTCCGAGGCCCAGCGCGACATCTTCCATCACAGGACGCTGGCCAAAATCGCCGATAGGCACGGCAAGACCACAGCCCAGGTCATCCTCCGCTGGCATCTCCAGCGGGGGGTCCCAACCATTCCAAAAACGGTCCACAAAGCACGAATGGCAGAGAATTTGGACATTTTTAATTTTGAGCTGACCGAGAAGGAAATGGAGAGCGTCGCCGGAATGGACATCGGCTACAGCGAGATCATTGACCACCATTGCTTTTCCACCGCAAGACAGCTGAACAGTGTCAAAATCCATGGATGACAACGCCCGGCCTGAGATCGCCGGAGTAGGAAAGGATAAGATATCCGTTTCTGCGGTTGTGTTTTCCATCCCCACCGCTGTCCCTTCCACTACCTGATGAGGACTGCGCAGCCATTGATCAGAAGTTCTACCATTGATTGATCAACGGGTATTCTTGAGAGGAGGATCTATATGATCTATAAGCAGTTTCAGGACCTCCAGCTCTCCCGCTTGGGTATGGGCAACATGCGCCTGCCGGTGAGCCGGGGGAAAATTGACAGACAGAAGGCGCGGGCGATCATCGGCTACGCCATGGAGCAAGGCGTCAACTACTATGACACCGCCTATGTCTACCACTCCGGGGAATCGGAATCCTTTCTGGGTGAGGCCCTGAGCGGGTATCCCCGGGACAGCTACTATCTGGGCACCAAGTTCTATGTAATGGCCAACCCCAACATTGAGCAGGTCTTTGAGGAACAGCTCCGCAAACTCCGCACGGACTACATTGATTTTACCTGATCCACTGCGTCAACGAGGAGACCATCGGCGCCTATATGGCACAGGATCGACGCTACATGGACTTCCTGCTGGAGCAGAAGGCCAAGGGCCGCATTCGCCACATTGGGTTCTCTTCCCATGGAAAACCGGAGACTCTGGAGAAGTTCCTGAACTGGTCGGATGCTTTCGAGTTTGTCCAGATCCAGCTGAACTATCTGGACTGGACTATGCAGAACGCCAAGCGGCAGTATGAGATCATCACCGAATACGGCTTGCCCGTCTGGGTCATGGAGCCGGTGCGGGGCGGCCGGCTGGCCTCCCTGGGGGAGAAGTGCGACGCCATGCTGAAGCAGGCGAAGCCTGACTGGTCCATCCCTGCCTGGGCCTTCCACTGGCTGATGGGCCTGCCCAATGTGACCATGATTCTCAGCGGCATGACCACCATGGAACAAGTCCGGGACAATGTGGCTACCTTCCAGACGGAGGAGGCGCTGACACCGGAGGAGAAGATGCTGCTCACCAATGTGGCCGCCGGCTACCAGTCCCGCCTGGCGGTGCCCTGCACGGCCTGCCGCTACTGCTGCGACGGCTGCCCGGAGCGCATTGACATTCCCCGGTGGATGAACCTATACAATGAACTGCACCTGACCCATGACAAAGGAGCTTGGGAAAAAGCCATGGAGGATGTGGTCAACCCCGCCGCCTGCATCGGCTGCGGCCAGTGTACCTCCCATTGCCCCCAGAGCATCGATGTGCCCGGATATCTGCACAAGCTGACCAGTTGGCCAGTAAGCTGATCGATCAATGTTACTATCTCAGGAAAGAAGTGTCAAAGTTATGGAAAAACTGCGTGAAAAAGTAGCGGTCGTCACCGGCGGCTAAGGTGCGAAAAACAAAGTCAGGTATACTCTAATATTTTTATTCGAAACAGGAGGAAACGATCATGAGCAAGATTGAAACAGTCACCCTGAACAATGGGATCAAGATGCCTCTGGAGGGCTTCGGCGTGTTCCAGGTGCCAGACCCCGCCGTCTGCGAGCAGGCGGTACTGGACGCCATCGCCACCGGCTACCGCCTCATTGATACGGCGGCGGCCTATAGGAACGAGGAGGCCGTGGGCAGGGCCATCGCCAAGTGCGGCGTGCCCCGGGAGGAACTGTTCATCACCACCAAGCTGTGGGTGCAGGACGCCAGCTACGAGGGGGCCAAGAAAGCCATTGAAACATCCCTGAACAAGCTGGGGCTCAGCTATATCGACCTGTACCTGGTCCACCAGCCCATGGGCGACTATATCGGAGCCTACCGGGCCATGGAAGAGGCGTATAAGGCCGGTAAGCTCCGGGCCATCGGCGTGTGCAACTGCTATCCCCAGGTTCTGGCAGATATCTGCGAGACCGTGGAGGTCAAGCCCGCCGTCAACCAGGTGGAGCTCCACCCCTTCTTCCAGCAAGAGAACGCCCTGGCCCTCATGAAGGAGTACGGCGTCCAGCCTGAGGCCTGGGGTCCATTCGCCGAGGGCAATCACGGGATCTTCACCCATCCTGCTCTGACCAAGATCGGCCAGAAGTACGGCAAGAGCGCCGCCCAGGTGGCTCTGCGGTGGAACGTGCAGCGAGGTGTCACCGTCATCCCCAAGTCGGTCCACAAGGAGCGCATGGAGCAGAATATCGACATCTGGGACTTCCAACTCAGCGGGGGGGATATGGAAGAGATCGCCGAGCTGGACATCGGTCACAGCGAGATCGTGGACCACAGCGACCCCAAGTTTGTCCAGATGCTCCACAGCATGAAGATTCACGAGTGAGCATGTCCTTTCATGCGACGGGCAGGACCCTGAACCCTGTGTCAGGCCCTGCCCGTCGCATGGTTCAGGCAGCGGTCAACGGGAATTTCATTTCCACAAGAGGTGGCGGGAACATGAGACAACTATTTTTCACCGGATTGATGGTGTTGCTGGCATTGCTGGATCTGACAGCGTGCAGCCATGAGACCGGCGCAAGCCCGGAGCGGCCGGAGCAAACCACCCAGGCGGTGGAGGGTATCGGAGATGCGCATGGTGAAAGTTCCCCACCGCGGGAACCGATCGAGTACATCAGCGCGGTGCCGGAGGAATCCTTTGCGCCCTCTGACCACCCTGGGCAGGTGGTGGAGATCACCTATGACAGCCGGGACTATACGGACACTGCAGAGCCTGCCATCCAGAAGACCGCCTATGTGTATCTGCCCTACGGCTATGACGAGACGGACCAGGAAACCCGGTATGACATCCTGTACCTGATGCACGGCTGGACCATGACGGCGGGGGATTTCTTCGACCCGGCCCAGAGCGGCATCGTATCCATGCTGGATCACATGATGGAGAACGGGGACATCCCGCCGATGATCGTGGTGTGCGCCACCTTTGACGCCCAGAACCAGCCCCAGGGCTTCTCCCGGTCGGTAGAGGAATTGTCCGTCTTCCACTGGGATCTGCGAGACAACCTGATCCCCACTGTGGAGAGCCGGTACCACACCTATGCGGAGGACGTGACCGAGGAGGGACTTGAGGCATCCCGGGAGCACCGGGCCTTCGGAGGCTTCTCCCTGGGGGCGGTCACCACCTGGTATCAGTTCATCTACAACTTAGACTACATCAAATATTTCCTCCCTATGAGCGGAGACTGCTGGATTATGGGCACCTACGGCGGACTGTACCAGCCGGTGGAAACCGTGGACTATCTGGAGCAGGTGGTGGCCGACGGCGGCTGGAGCAGGGACGATTTCTATATCTACCAGGGTATCGGCACGGACGACCCCATCTGGGACCAGACGGACAGCCAGATCCAGGAGATGCTGGGCCGGGACCTGTTTGGCGCGGACAACCTTCATTACGCCATCATCCAGGGTGGCCGGCACGATATCGATGCCTGCGAGCGGTATCTGTACCACGCGTTGCGAAACTTTTTTGGAAATCAAGAGGGCGTGCGCTTGGAATTTGAACCTGTGACCCGCGACACTTTGGTGCGGGACGTGATGGACAATCCCATCTTGGAAGGCCATGGCCGTCTGCTGTTCCCGGTGGACCGGACCATTCCCGCGGACATGACGCTGGAGGACGTGGGCGATCTTCTGGTCTGGTACCACGACGTCAATCCGGACAAGACGGTGGAGATCGTCAATTCCCTGGGGGAGCGGGCCGCCGCAGGCGATGTGGTCTTCTATGACATTTACACGGCGGAGGAGAAGGCGGCGGACCCGGACAAGGAGGACACCGGCCTGTTCTTCTTCCGGGGGGAGTCCGGCGGCAAGACTGCCATCTGCAGCGCCGGCGGCGGCTTCGTCTACGTGGGCGCCATGCAGGACAGCTTTCCCCATGCCCTGGAGCTGTCCAAGAACGGCTACAACGCCTTCGCCCTGATCTACCGCCCCGGCGCCCAGACCGCTTGCGAGGATCTGGCCCGGGCCATCGCGTTCCTCCACGAGAACGCGGAGGAATTGGACATCGATATGGCGGACTATTCCCTATGGGGCGGCTCGGCGGGCGGCCGAATGGCGGCCTGGCTTGGAACCTACGGTACAGAAGAATTTGGAGAGCGAGCCTGCCCCCGTCCGGCGGCGGTCATCATGCAGTACACCGGGCTGTCCGAGGTGACGGGAGACGAGCCGCCCACCTACTGCTGCGTGGGTACCAGTGACGGCATCGCCCCCTACCGCGTCATGGAGGAGCGGGTGCGGCGCATCCGGGCCAACGGCACAGACACCGAGATTGAAATGTTCGACGGCCTGCCCCATGGCTTCGGCCTGGGGGAGGGGACGGTGGCCGAGGGCTGGATCAATCGGGCCATTGCCTTTTGGGAATGGCAGATGCAGTGAGAAAGGGAAAGGACATCCATGGTATTCTATTTTACCGGCACAGGCAACTGCCTGTATGCGGCCAAGCATTTTTCAGACGCGCCCGTCAGTATCCCACAGGTCATGCGGGGGGAGGAGCGTAAATTTTCCGATGACACCATCGGGGTCGTCTGTCCGGTCTACGCTGGCGAGCCGCCCAGGATGGTGAAGCAGTTCCTGCGGGAGTCCAGCTTTCAGGCGGATTATTTTTACTTCATCCTGACCTACGGCTTTGACCAGACCGACGCGCCGGAGTATACAGCCCGGCTGGCGGCGGAGGCAGGTATCCATGTGAACTACATCGCCTTGATCCTGATGGTGGACAACTATCTGCCGGTCTTCGACATGGCCGAGCAGATGGGCATGGACAAGCATGTGGAGGAGCAGCTGTCCACCGCTGTGCAGGCGGTGTCCCGGCGGGAATGCGGCATCCCGAAGGCAACCGAGGAGGGACGAAAGCTCCACGCCCAGGTGGCCGTCATGAACCGGGAGCAGCCAGCCTTTAACGAC
The DNA here is from genome assembly GCA_905210385.1 of uncultured Eubacteriales bacterium. Taxonomy (GTDB): domain Bacteria; phylum Bacillota; class Clostridia; order Oscillospirales; family Oscillospiraceae; genus Enterenecus. The sequence goes on from CAJLWS010000018.1 coordinate 11,337, forward strand.
GGCAGCCAGATCACAGTGTTGGACAGCTGCATCGGCTGCGGGGTGTGCCAATCAGTATGTCCCATGGGCAATTTTTACCTGGAGGGCGGCAAGGCCAGGAGGAAGCAAACTACCTGCGAATTCTGCCTGGCCTGCGCCCAGAACTGTCCACAGAAAGCCATTGGGCTGAGTATCGCAGATAAAAATCCCAAGGCGCGCTACCGTAACCCGCATATCTCTCTGCAGGAGATCATTGACGCAAATGCGAATTCATAAAAAGGAGTATCGGCAGTTCTGAAAAATGGTGCAGCTTAACCGCTGAGTGAAGCCCAGAACAATCCGAAAAGAGCGCAAAGCTATGGGACACCCCTGTTATTCACAGAGGTGTCCCATAGCTTTGCGTCGCCATGCAATATCCATAGACGACGTCTTGATGTGGAAGGGGAGGCTAAAATCGATATTTTTTCAACCAAAAATGCCGCCCGCAGGGCGGCCCATCGACTGCGAACCCAGCGCAGCGGGTTCGGTTCGGAAAGGAGCCGCGACAGAATGACTTTTACAAAAAGTCGCCGCGAACGATATAGCGTCCGCGGCGACGTGGGTCATCCCAACAGTGTAGATGCACTCAAATTGCATCAAAGTGAGTATCCATCTGACATAAATATTGTCGGTTGGTAAAAGTGTGTTATCAGTTGTCATTCCCTTCAAAGAACTGCGACATCAGACAATCCAGAACGCCCTCAGAATTTTTACTGGAACGGAGGAGAGAAAGTTATTCACAGATTCCAACACAAAGATACAGAATATCACCCTGCAGAAAAAAGATTGGCCCCAGCTATATTGCTTGAAGTGATAGATGACAGTAGTGGGTAGATGTGGTATCATAGCAGCGAATAGAAGTGCGATAAAGAGGAGGAAGTGGCGTATGAACAAGACATTAGGCAAGCATATCATGAAGATAATCGCGGTTTTTGGGGTGCTACTCATGGGTCTTGGGCTTGCTGGTGCTGGCCCCGATACCGGCTTATGGGTGTTCCTTGTGGGACTCTTGCTGGTAATTGCCTGTGCCGTTTCCAGTCGTGAGCTGCGGAAGTTTGTCCGTTCGGTGCTGGATTTCATTTGATGCCGAAGCAACAGGGGAGAGAACATGGATATTGTTTTAGAGTTTTTCTTGGAATTGATTGTGGATGGAGGCATAGAGGCTAGCGGAAACAAGAAATTGAGCCGTTGGATTCGCTATCCGTTAATTGCATTGGTAGTCCTGTTTTTTGGGGCTGTGATTGCCATGATTTTTTATTTGGCGTTTGGTCTGAGCACTCATGAGCCGATGGCCTCGGCCTGTTTCTTTTTGCTGGGCCTGTTTCTCCTGGTGGGGACTGTGTTGAAGTTTCGAAAGCTATACTTTGCAAAGCGGGCGGATAACGGGAGTGAGAGAACAAATGACAAAAGAGTATAACTGGAGCGCCACTGTGGATGGAGTGTCTCACGCAATCCTTTGTCAAGTGATGAATAATAAGTATGTCTTGTGGGTAGACGATAAATTTGAAAAAACTGTCTACCGCAAGAGCTTTCAGGCTGTTCGGGGAGGGCTGGATGAAACTCTGGAGCTGTGGGGAAAGACCTGTCACTTTGTGGTGTGGCCCAGCGAAAAGGTAGAGTTTTTTGTAGATGGAAAATCTCTGAATACGAAGGAGGACTACGAGCATGCTCTGGACATGTCCTATGAAGAATCTATATCTCGCTATGAGCGGACTATGCGTCGTTACTCGTGGGTGATGGTGCTGCTTATGGGGTTGACCTGTATTCTTTATTTGGTTGTTGAGCTGCAAGGAGGAGATATGTCCCGATGGAATGGAACGATGGTGCTCGTACTGGTTATTCTGGTGCTCAACCTCGTGGATATTGTCAGGGGAAGAAAGCGATGACGGACGGAAAACTTTGGTGGGATATTCTTGGGTTAGTCGTGACATGTGGAGTGAGCGCAGCGATTCTATACTGGAACGGTTGGAAAGAAAAAAGTATAACTAAGTCCGGCATTGCGTTAAGCTTGGCAATAGGAATACTCTGTGTTCCATCTCTTTTTTTCGTCAAAGGCTTTTCTCTGGCGATGACGTTGATTTGGGTTGCCGCCTGGCTTGATAGTGGATGGCTCAAAATGATTCGATACCAAAAGAAAAAGGCACGATCGTGAAACACCACTCCTTATGAATTGATAGATCTAAGTGGTCCATCACGACCAACAAATTGCTGCCTAGAACTTTGTGTGCTCTGTTTTGAAAAAGAAAGCGCCCTTTTTGAATCAGTCAGTTTCAAAAAGGGTGCCAAGTGGGGATGCCTACGCAAATCTCAGGGGAGAAGGGGGTTCGACTCCCATCGGTTACTGAGAAACAGCGGTTTGCATCTATGGAATTTTCGGTGAAATTTTGAGGAGAAAAAACCCGGAAACAGTTGATGCCGTAGGCGTTGCGCCTACGGCATCTATACTGTTTGGATAACATGGTGGACTCGAAGGGACTTGAACCCTCGACCTCTCGGATGCGAACCGAACGCTCTCCCAACTGAGCTACGAGCCCGTATGGACGTTTCCCGGGCGGCCCGCCCGTTCCTCCTTTGCGGCTGAGTCGCCGCCTGTCCGCGCCCTGCATCGTAGCGCCGTATCCCCCTTGGGCGGTGGATGACGATTCCTGCAAGACGCTTATCCATTATAACAGAAAAAAATGATTTGTAAAGGGGGAACGCTGAGAAAATTCAGTTGATAAATTGCCTTGGGCGTGGTACAATATAACCCGATTGTTCCACTTCTTCAACATGGAACAAGGCCGCGCTGACCGGGGAGATAGCGGTGCCCTGTACCTGCAACCCGCTACAGCAGGGGTGAACTCCGGCCCCCGGAGCTAGGATGTGCCGTCTGCCCCATATAAGCAGTGATGATGGATCGGTCCCGCGCAACGCGGCCCCGTGAACCGTGTCAGGCGGGGAACCGAGCAGCACTAAGCGGACCGCTGCGTGTGCCGCGGGGCTGCCGATCCTGAGCCGGCTGTATGGGTAACGGGTGTATCCTGTCTACAAAGGCCGGTGCGCGGCCTTGTTCTGTGTTGAAGTTTTTTTGTCAAAAGAGGTGACAGCGTTGTATCAGGCCCTATACCGCAAGTGGCGGCCCCGCACCTTTGACGATGTGGTGGGGCAGAGACATATCACCGAGACCCTCAAGCGCCAGGTACAGGCCGGGCGGCTGTCCCACGCCTACCTGTTTACCGGCACCCGGGGCACCGGCAAGACCACCTGCGCGAAGATCCTGGCCCGGGCGGTGAACTGCCAGGATCTCCGGGACGGCAACCCCTGCAACCGGTGCCCGGCCTGCGTGGGGATTGAGAACGGCTCCATTCTGGACGTGCTGGAGTTGGACGCCGCCTCCAACAACCGGGTGGACGACATCCGGGCCATCCTGGACGAGGCGGTGTACACCCCCGCCTCGGTGAAAAAGCGGGTGTACATCGTGGACGAGGTGCACATGCTCTCCACCCAGGCATTTAATGCCCTGCTCCAGATCCTGGAGGAACCGCCGGAGCATCTGATGTTCATTCTGGCCACCACCGAGATTCATAAGGTGCCCGCCACCATCAAGAGCCGCTGCCAGCAGTTCTCCTTCAAGCGCATCCATGCCGACGAGATCGCCGCCCGGCTGCGGTACGTGGCGGGGCAGGAGGACCTCCAGCTGACGGACGAGGGGGCGGATCTCATCGCCCGGCTGGCCGACGGCGGCATGCGGGACGCCCTGTCCCTGCTGGACCAGTGCGCCGGCGAGGGGGGCACTGTGGACGAGGAGCGGGTGCAGGCCGTGCTGGGGCTGACGGGCAACCTGGAGACGGCGGCCCTGCTGGAGGCGGTGGCCGACGGAGACGGGGCCCAGGCCCTGGAGCAGCTGAACCGGCTGTACGCCGGGGGCAAGGAGATGACCGCCCTGGTCGGCGAGCTGTCCGCTCTGGTGCGGGACCTGCTGGTGCGCAAGACCGCGCCGGACGCCGGCGCCGGGCTGATGACCGGCGGCTATGACGAGGCCACCATGCGGCGGCTGGCGGGGCGGTTTGACATCCCCC
>CAJLWS010000019.1 GCA_905210385.1 uncultured Eubacteriales bacterium
GGGCCGCCCTGCGGGCGGCATTTTTCCCTGATAGAAATATCGATTGTAACCGCTCTTCCCAGCTCGTCGCAAGCGACATGTCGCTTGCGACGAGCTTTTTTATTTCGTTGAAAGCTCATCGCGCGCTCATTCTGCTGCTCCTCGCTTCCCATCCGTACTCGCTGTCGTGCTGTGCTCTGGATTGGTGTGCCGCCCTGCAGATGGCTTTGATTCGGGTTCCTGTATCTTTTTCTATGGAGAATAAAATCACATCTTGATGCCATCCTCATTTTGCAACAATGGAGTTTTTTCAGACAATGTTAGGTGATGACGCTGCCCATCACCCGCTGTTCCATCAGAAGATCAGTTTACAAAGATAGCGCTTCCGATTATCTCCATAGCGCAATTCATATTGAGAACTGAATGGAAAGATCAGTGCCTGGGACTATCCCGATGCACTGTGTTTCGCTCTTGCATTATTTCATTGAACATGATACAATAAAGTCAAAATGTAAAATTTGTTTTTATTTATGAGAGGGTGATGGGGTGCCGAGAGTTGCTTATTCTGACAAGGACAGAGAACGTATCAGGACGCAGCTTGTTGCAGTTGGACTTGAGCTGATGGCAAAGCAGGGCATTCAGCATACAACTGTTGAGCAAGTATACAAAAAAGTTGGTATTTCGCGGACATTCTTCTATTCTTTTTTCTCTACAAAAGAGGATCTGGTGCTTGAAACGCTGTACTGGCAGCAGCCTAAAATACTTGCGTATGTGCAAAAGCTGATGGCTGACTCCTCTTTAAGCTGGCGTGAAGCTGTGAAAAAATTTCTCCATGATTGCTGCTATGGTGAGAAAAATGGGATTGCCGTTTTAACAATTGAGGAACAGCAGCTCATTTTTAAGCGCCTGTCAAAGGAGAGCTGTCAGGTGTTCCGGCAAAAGCAGCTTCGTCTTTTCGGAGAAATTTTAGAACACTTTGGAATCAAGGCAGATACCGCAAGGATCAATCTGTTTACGAATTTAAGCCTGACAGCGATGGTTGTACGCAGAGCAATCCCCAATACGCTTCCCCTGTTCGTTCCGGAAGCCGCTGATGAAACGGTCGATTTTCAACTGAATGCGATTGTGGATACTATGGAAAAATGGAAGACAACTCCCGTACCTTGAGGGCGGAAAAGAAAAATCCGTCCGAATGTTATGTTGTAGCGTTATATTCAGACGGATTTCCTTTCAGACAAAATAAATACAATCTCAGATAATTGACCTTATTTTGGAACGGACTTGGTGAAAGCAGAGTGAAAAGGAGAGCGCACGATGAAGGAATTTGACCTGTTCGCAAGCAAATGTCCGCCGGAGTACAGTTTGAGAAAACCCACCGCTGTAATGCTGGCGCAATTTCGGGGGATTGCCAGCAGAGCTTCTGGCCTTTTGGCAGGAATACGGGTTCGGAAATTACGGGGGAGGCCTCCTAAAGTTGGCCGACCCAATGGACTATACGGATACGCTCACGCTTTGGCTGGGGGAGCAGGAGGGGTGCCTTCCCATTTTAATGACAGGGGTTGGAACCCGCTTTATTTACCGCAGGCTGTCTGAAACCACCGACGGTATGTGCCTGCTGGATATTCATTACCGCAGATCAGGCAGCTTTGCCGCCAGCTTTTCCGACTTTTTGAGCGCATCCTCCCCAGCGAACAGTTTGCGGAGCAAGTTCTCCGCACAGAACTGTGCCGGGAAGCAACCGCGAAATACGGCAGCCTCGCAGCCGGTGCAATCTTTTCCTTCTCTCCCGCTCTGGCCTTGGGTGGGGAGGAATCCCTTCCACATGTCAAAAAAGGGGATGCCGCAGTTCATCAGCATTTGCTTTTTGAACTGGGCGCAGATCACTCTGCTGACGCAGAGCTGGGAGATGCGTGGTCACAGGTTTACGAAGCCAACCCCTACGCCTTTGAACTGGAGGGCGGCGGCCTCATGGTCAGCTTTACTCTGTCGGAAACTGCGGATACCATCCTGCCGGCAGAACCGGAGGCGCTGTATGAAATGGAGGAAAAGACGAGTTCACTGTGGGCACTGACTTTTTTCAGCCTGACAAAGGATGAAATCCTCGGCTATCTGGAGTATCACCGGGTCCTGCAGCGGCTGCGGCCTTATATTCTGGAAACAAGGGACGGGCATATATTGCTCCGCGGGCTGAGTCTGAAGGAGATGGAACTTGTCCTGTCTGCGCAATAGGCCGGTTTTATTCCCGCTTTGGGACAAAGCTCCCTGAGAGGATAAAACTGCACAATCACAAAATTCGTGATGCTACGGGGACTGCCCGATACAGCTTAAAAGCGACAAAACATTTTAGGAGGAAATGATTATGGGACTGTTCAGCAAGTTGTTCAAGGGGCCGGAGATCGACATGGAGAAGAGCGATGCAAATGCAAAGAAAATGCGGGCTCTGTTTAACCAGGCCGTGGAAGACGGGGACAATTACAGGCTGATCTTCGGATATACCGAGGATGTGAGCCGGTTCAATTACGGGTTTGTCCATGGAAGCAAAACGAAAATCGGAAATCTGATCGTGGGCTGGAACGCGGACAGCCAGACAGTTGTGGTCGTTCCCACGGTACCCGATCTCTCTGGCTGTGGAGATCCGACCTACTATCACCGCTCTGAAATTCTGAAAGCCTACCGCAACAAGTACCCGACCGATGCGTTTATCATTTACCCGGACAAAAAAGGGTATATTGCCATCAATGCCTATGACTGGCTGGAGGACGAAAAGCTGTATGTTTATGTATCGCAGGATGCGGAACTGGCGGCTTTTACCGACTTCTTTATGAACCAATTTGCAACAAAGTGAGGGGACTATGCAGTTGGAAGAAATTGGTGCATTCCTGCTGGTTCTTGTAGCGGTATTGATCTTTGGCAATCTGTGGTTTCAGTTTGTAGAGGCAATTTTGAGCCGGATCAAAAAGCTGTTTACCCGCCGCAAGGAACCGCCGGTCTGGCATACGCTCCCCCCTGATGAGGAGGACGGGAAAAATGGTTGACATCGACGAGATCAGAAAACGGGCACAGCAAGCCAGCGAACGAGCCGCTGAGAGCATGAGAAAGACGTTTGAAAAAAGTGAGGAGCTGGTCCAAAAAATCGAAATTTCCAGTTCTGAAGAAGAGGAATCTGTCTCTGCCGCTGAGGTTGAGGCACAGATCAACGCCAACACGGAGCGGCAGGTAGAAATTCTCGGTCAGATATTTAGAACTGACGGTATGGCGCAGATGTCCGCCAATGAGGAGCTGCTGCAAAAAGTGGTACAAGATAAGGTCGCCGAGGCAACGATGTCTGCTACGGAAACCATTATGGGGCAGCTGTTTGGGGAAGATATGGGCGTTCTCGCGGCGGCTCTGGAAACCTTGGCGATGGAAGAAGGGGACGATGAGGAAGAGGGGGTGTTTGATCTCGAACGGGAGGAAAGCCTTTATACGACCTTAGAGGAGGCAATGGCCCGGCTTGAGGCCATGCCTGAACCGGAGCCGGTCCCGTGCCAAAAAAATGACGAGAAATGGGAGCGCTTCGGCATCCTGCTGTCAGGCATCATATCGACCCTAAACGGCCATGACCTGTATGGCATGGATGTGGAGGAGCACATCCCTGTTATGGAGCAGAAGATTGCGTCACTCGTTCGCCACTCATGGGGGATCAATGGCCGCAGCGATCTGCTGGATATGATCCGCTATCTGGCACAGGAGGGCTATATTCTGCGGTATCAGCTGTACAGCGAGGCATCTTCTCCGGAAGAGCTGATGGATGAAGCTATAGATGAGGATGAACGCGAGAATGTCAGCCGGGCATGGAGGTTCGCACAGCGGTATAAAAGCCGATATGCTCCCGGTTTTATGGCCGGCTGGGATATCGGCCGGGCGGCGATGCTGGCCCGCTGGGGGTGCTATTTAGGCTGGATCACGGAAAGTGAGGCGGTCGGCATCCTCTGGAATCTCTCCCACAAAGCTGCGGAGGAGCTGCACAGCTGGCGTGAATTTGCCCAGTCCTACCTGTTTGGCGGCCTGATGTGGAAACTGCTGTGCGGCGATCATTTTGTAGAAAGTTACCTGGGTTATATTGCAGATGCCGCCACAGACTTGTTGACCGGAAAAACGGAACAGGACGGCGGACATTGGCGCGATTGTCCATGGCCTGCGCGGAGAAAAATCGGCTTCACAGGATAGTTTGTAAAAAAAAAATTAATACTCAGAAAATATAGATTTTACCCATCCCTCCCACGTCGGAGCAAAGTTCGCTTTGCTCCGACGTCTTTTTTGCCTGAGGTAAAAAAGACGTCATCCGCCCGCTTTCTTGCTCTCCCTTTCCAACTGCGGCCCGCTACACTGGGCTGCAGTTGGTAGGCCGCCCTGCGGGCGGCATTTTCAACGACGCCAAAGGACGTGGAAATATATGGAATAACACTCCGGAGAACACAGTAAAACAGGAAAATGAACACAGTCATTTTGCGGCCAATCTCTGGTTCAGGATCTGCGCGGTTTTTCTCTCCTGACTTTCCGGAGGTGGGTGTAGACATCTTGGGTCATGGCTGCGGTAGGGCTGAAGACATATCGTTTCGACAGGGGAGCGCTTCCTGGGAAGGCAAATATTATACCTTGCTTTTCGGGGGAACCGTCGGTTACAATTTCAAGGTAAAAAATTTACTGAGGAGTGATGTGCTGTATGTGGAAGAGACTGACCGCAGTGGCCTTGGCGCTGGTTCTCTCCGCCGCGCTGATCCTGCCGGGGTCTGCCTCTGTATTGATGGTAAACGGACAGAACCTGTGGCAGAATGCCCTGGCCAGACCGGAGGGAGGTACCACCTATGTATCCCTGAGGGTGGTGGCCAATGTACTGGCGCCCCATGCGGAAGTGAGCTGGTCCCAAGGAACTGCCTGGGTAAGAGGAAACGGCGTTATGCTCAAAGCGGTGCCCGGACAGACCTATATCACTGTCAATGACCGGGCCCTATATGTGGCAAAAGGGGTTAAGCTGGAAAACGGGCGGGTAATGGTGCCCATCCGGGTGCTGGCCGAAGCTTTGGGAGGAACCGTCGCCTGGAGCCGAACAGAGGGGATCACCCTTACGGTGGGCAGTGGAGTGCCTGGGCCAGCGCCCTATACATCAGATGAACTGTACTGGATGTCCAGGATTATTTCGGCTGAAAGCCAAGGAGAGCCCCTGAAAGGCAAGCTTGCGGTGGGTACCGTGATACTAAACCGGGTGGCCAGTGACCAGTTCCCTAGCACGATCTATGATGTGATTTTTGATAAAAAGTGGGGAGTCCAGTTTAGCCCTACCATCAATGGAATGATCTATCAGGAGCCTACGGCGGAGAGTGTTCTGGCAGCAAAACTCTGCCTGGAAGGGGCCAGAGTGGCGGGCGACAGCTTGTATTTCCTCAATCCAGAGATTGCTGAAAACTTCTGGATTATGGAGAACCGGGAGTTCGTGATGACCATCGGAAGACACTGGTTTTACCGCTGAATTGTATATACAGACGAATAACCGAACCTTTCCAATGGAGAGGTTCGGTTATTTTGTACACAAGAAAATCTTGCAAAACGGTATAAAATCGGTTACAATACGGTTACAATTTGACAACAAATTGTAGCAAGGAGAGATTTGATGAAAATTCGAATAACTGGCCTGGCTCTGGCAGGGCTTATGGCGGCATCTTTGGTTCTGCCTGCCTTTGCCGCCTCTTCGGAGGAGGTGCCGTCCTCAGAGATCTATCTGAATGGAGAAGCGGCACAGATGCTGGAGTATCGGCTCTACAAAGGTGTCAACTATATCACGGTTGAGTCCTTTATGGCTATGATGGACGCGGAGGCTTTGGTGGAGCAGGAGGATGGCACTGTCGTTGTTACTGCCGCCACAGTGACTGGTGTGGTTGACATGGATGCCTCCCAAGAGGAGGGGCAGCTGTCCGGAGAGACAGAGGAGGACCCTAACCAGGGCGAAGACCGCGCTTTGATGGAATCAGAGGAGGAAAATGCTCAGACAGAGGAACTCCCGGAAGAGGATCCCGAGGCTGAGGAGACCCCCCAGGCCAATGTGGTGGAAGAAACCCTGACGTTTTCCGCGGTTCAGGGAGAGAACTATGTGGTGGCCAACGGACGCTATTTGTATGTAAAGAACGGCGTCCTGGAGCTGGACGGCAAAGTTGCTGTTCCGGTGCGGGTGCTGGCCGAGATCTTCAATCTGGATGTGGGCTATGACGGAGCTACCGGCAACGTCACACTTACCAGCCAGGAGGGGGTTGGCGCCTATCTGGAGAGCGGCGACGCTTACTACGATGGCGATGTTCTCTATTGGCTGTCCCGTATCATCTACTCTGAGAGCGGCAACCAGCCTCTGGAGGGCAAGATTGCCGTGGGCAACGTGGTGATGAACCGTGTGGCTAGCCCGCTGTTTCCCGACACCATCTATGATGTGCTGTTTCAGCGGAATCAATTCAGCCCCGCAGCCACTGGTTCCATTTACCGTACGCCCAATGAGGCGTCGGTGGTTGCGGCCAAGCTGGTGATGGACGGTGCGGTCTCCCTGAAGAATGTCTTGTTCTTCAACGCCGCTGGCCTGAACAGCTATGCATCCCGCAACCGCCCCTATGTGGCTACCATTGGAAACCATGCGTTCTACGCATAAGACGCTTAAGTAAGAGAAAGACGGATCAGGGTCGCCGGGTTGTTCCCGGCGGCCCTGATAAAATTTGCAAAGAAAGGGTTGACAAGGGCAAAGAATCTGCTATAATAACAAATGCTCGTCTGGGGGCGGGCGGCAGATAGCGGATTAGTGTAATGGTAGCACAGCAGACTCTGACTCTGTTTGTGAGGGTTCGAATCCTTCATCCGCTGCCAAAACGAAAGGGCATCCGTAAGGATGTCCTTTCGTTTTGGGCTTCATTGCCTTTCGGTATTTCCATACTTGGGACGGCAGAGCCGCCCATGTGCCAAGGTTTTCACCTCCGGCAAAACGCTTGCGCGGCGTAGATGCACTGCTGGTCAAAAGACCGGATGGGCACGGCTTCGGTCGTGCCAACTTTTTTGCAAAAATAGGGGCGGGTTCCGAGCAGCCAAGGGAGATCCGGGATCGCCACAGACAGGAGGAACAGGTATGAACGAGCGGGAAGTGGCCGAGCTGCGCCGCCGGTTTAAGCCAGAGCGCAATAGCTTCGGCAAGATCAAGGGCTGCTATGTGAACGAATTGGGGCACATCACATCCCGGTTTGAGCAATCTCTGGCCATGATGAGCCAGGATGAGACGGAACTGTTGCTGGGGGTGCTGCGCAAGACCCTGTCCGGTACCCTGGAGAAAAATTTAGTCAATCTGAGCTTTGAGACCGGCCAGGTGGCCTATGGGGAGGAACACAAGCTGCTGCGTACCCTGCGGGATAGTGAGCTGAAGGATGAGGATGCGGTGGAGACTTTTTTCCAAAAGGTGTCTGACAGTGTGCAGATGGAGGGGGGATACCTCATCCTGCTGGTGTGCGACGCCTATGATGTGCCCCGGCGTAGAGGGGAGGAGCCGGCGGAGGACAGCGGGGAGGTGTACCGCTACATCCTGTGCAGCATCTGCCCAGTGGCGGAGACTAAGCCAGCCCTGAGCTATTATATGCGGGAGAACGAGTTTCACAACCGTCAGATGAACCAGCTGGTATCCGCACCCGCCTTGGGATTCCTATTTCCCGCCTTTGATGACCGGGCGGCCAACCTGTACGGGGCGTTGTGCTACACAAAAGACCCTGCCCAAAGCCATGAGGAGTTCATCCAAGCGGTATTTCACACCCAAGCCCCCATGCCTGCCGCTGCCCAGCGGGAGAACTTTCAGGCCGCCCTGGCCGGAAGCCTGGAAAAGGACAGCAGCTATGAGGTGGTGCAGGCGGTTCATGGCCAGCTGCGGGAGATGATCGCGGTTCACAAAGAGAGCAAGGAACAGGAATCTCTTACCCTGACAAAGGGCCAGATGGCAGGGGTGCTGCGCTCCTGTGGGGTTGCCCCGGAGCACACCCAGGCTTTTACAGACCGTTTTGACGAGACCTTCGGACCCGATGCCCAGGTGAGTCCACGCAACCTCATTGATACCGGAAAGGTGGAGGTACGGACCCCAGACGTGGTGGTCCAGGTGAACCCGGAACGGGGAGATCTGGTGCGCACAGAAATGATCCAAGGCTGCAAGTACATCATGATCCGGGTGGACGGAGAGGTAGAGGTAAACGGTGTGGAGATTCACATCGGCTAAAGAAAATGTGGTAAGGCCCTGGGGTATGTGCCCCAGGGCCTTGTTATGGGGAGCGGACGGGGCAGACGGCAGGCTGGCTCTTGTCTGCCAGAGAAAATAATGTTATAATGCTACAATGATTTACTAGCCGGCGGTGATGTGACCGTGGCCTTCGCATATACTGTGAAAGATTGGATCCGGATGACACGGCCTATGGCGGAGGAACGTCGCCGCCATGGCATAGGGAGGTTTCTATGAAGATTGTCGTATTGGCTGGGGGGATGAGCCCCGAGCGAAATGTGTCCCTGTCCAGCGGGACGAAGATCTGCCAGACCCTGCGGGAGTTGGGCCACCAGGCCGCCCTGGTGGATATGTATCTGGGGGCGGAACCTGCCGGGGCCGACCCCTTTGACGCGCCCCTGGCCGGGCAGGGCGCCCAGGTGGCCCGTCAGGAGCCGGACCTGGAACAGCTCAGGGCGTCCCGTCCCGATGGGGGAGGCAGCCTGTTCGGGCCCGGTGTGCTGGAACTGTGCCGGGGGGCTGATGTGGTTTTCCTGGCCCTTCACGGCACCTGTGGAGAGGATGGCCGGGTGCAGGCTGCCTTTGACCTGCTGGGCATTCCCTACACCGGTTCGGGGTATCTGGGCAGCGCCATTGCTCTGGATAAGGATCTGACCAAGCGCCTGGTGGCCCCCCTGGGCATCCATACCCCCAGTTGGGAGACGGTGCGCTATGGGGCGGAGGACATCCCTGGTCTGCTCAGCCGCCTGGATTTGCCCTGTGTGGTCAAGCCGGTGGGTTCCGGTTCCTCCATTGGAGTGTCCATTGCCCACGACCGGGAAGAGCTGGAGCGGGCCTTGAACCTGGGCCTGGCCCAGGGAGGGCACTGCGTTATTGAGCAGTACATATCCGGAAGGGAGATCCAGGTGGGCATTTTGGAGGACGTTGCACTGCCCTCTATCGAGATTATCCCTAAGAAGGGGTTTTACGACTATGAGAACAAGTACCAGCCTGGGGCGGCGGAGGAGATCTGCCCAGCCCCCATTCCGCCGGAGTGGGAGGCACGGTTGGGGCAGGCGGCTTTGACCGTGTTTCACACCTTGGGGTTGGCGGTGTACTCCCGGGCGGACTTTATCGTCACCCCAGACGGCACGCCCTGGTTTCTGGAGATCAATACCCTGCCTGGCATGACACCAACCAGCCTGGTCCCCCAGGAGGCCCAGGCCATTGGGGTGGACTATGGGGAACTGTGCGAGCGAATCATCCAGGCATCCCTGAGAGCCCGAAAAGCGAGTAAGTGAGCCGAAAGCGGGAAATAGATAGGAGAGGTAAAAATGGAAGCGATGACCCTTCGCCAGCTCTTGCAGGCGGTTGGCGGAACCCTGCTGGGGGATGTCAGTGATCTGAATATGGAATTCGCCGATGTGTGTACGGACAGCCGCCAGATGAAGGAGGGTTCCCTGTTCATTCCCTTGGAGGGAGAACGGTTTGATGGTCACGCCTTCATCAACGGCGCCCTGCAGGCGGGAGCAGCGGGCTGCCTGACGGCCCGGGAGCGGGAGAGCTATCTGCCGGGGAAGTTCTATGTGAAGGTGCGCTCCACCCAGCGGGCCCTTCGGGATCTGGCCCGGTACTACAAGAGCCAGTTTCCCATTCCCTTTGTGGCAATCACCGGCTCGGTGGGCAAGACTACCACCAAGGACATGGCGGCGGCGGTGCTCAGTGTCCGCTACCGGGTGCTCAAAACAGAGGGAAATTTCAACAACGACATCGGCCTGCCCCTGACCCTGCTGCGGCTGGACCGCAGCCATGAGATCTGCGTGGTGGAGATGGGGATGGACCATGCCGGGGAGATCGATTATTTAAGTGAACTGGTGGAGCCAGATGTGGCGGTAATCACCAATATTGGAGACTCCCACATTGAGAATTTAGGCAGCCGGGAGGCCATCTTCCAAGCCAAGTGTGAGATTTTCAACCACTTGAAGCCGGGAGGCTTGGCCATCCTGAATGGGGACGATCCCATGCTGGCTACCCTCCGCGGCAAACTGCCTCAGAAGACTTTGTTTGTAGGCAGAGGAGAGGGCATGGACTACGTGGCCTTGAACGTGGAGAGCGACGGCGCCACTCATTTGAACTGCACGGTGCGCACCCCGGCTACCCAGTTTCTGGCGGAGATCCCCGCTCTGGGTGCCCATATGGTCTATCCCACCCTGATGGCGGCAGCCCTGGCCGAGCATTTCGGCATGGGAGCGGATGAAATCACCCAAGGGCTCCGGGCTTTCCTGCCCACCAAGATGCGGATGAACGTCATCCGCTGCCCGGGAGATATTGTCATCCTGAATGACGCTTATAATGCAAACCCCCAGTCCATGCGGGCGGCTGCCGCCGTGCTCAGCGACGCTAAGGGCAGGCGAAAGGTGGCTGTGGTGGGGGACATGAAGGAATTGGGGCCAAGCAGCCCCTCCTTCCATCGGGCGGTGGGCGGCTATTTTGCCCAGGCGGGAGTGGATCACCTCATCGCTGTGGGCGATCTGGCCCGGTTCATTGCCGAGGGGGCTCGGGAGGCAGGCCTGGAGCAGGCAGACTATTATCCCGACCTGGAGCAGGCAGGACAGGCGCTAGTCCGGGAGTTACGATCCGGCGTTACAATTTTGGTAAAGGCGTCCCGGTCCATGGCTTTTGAAAAGATTGTAGATTATCTGTTGGCCAATGTGCCCCATGGGCGGCCGCAGGCGTGAAATCATTGGAGCAGACACATGATTGATATACAGCTGACCGGCCTGGTGAAGGAGTTTGAGGTCGGCCGGAGAATTTTAGACGGCTTTTCCCTACAAGTGGATGAGGGAGAGCGAGTGGGCCTGCTGGGCAAGAATGGAGCAGGGAAAACCACCATTTTTCGCATTCTTACCGGACAGGTGGAGACAGACGAAGGAACGGTCGCCGTTGCTCCGGGGAAACGCCTGGGGCTTATCTCTCAGATTCCCGTTTATCCTGAGGGTTATACGGTGCGGGACGTGCTGGATACTGCCTTTGAGCCCCTTCACGCCCTGGAGCGGGAGATGGAGCAGCTGGCTGCCCAGATGGGAGAAAACCCCTCCCCAGAGGTGATGACCCGTTATGACAGGCTGTCCGCCACCTTCGAGGCCGGCGGCGGTTATGATACGGGGACTCGCCTCAACAAGGTGTGCAACGGTCTGAACATCGACGCTGACATGCGTCAGCGCCTTTTTTCCGCTCTGTCCGGTGGGGAGAAGACCCGTATTAATTTGGCTCGTCTGATTCTGGAGGATACGGATATCCTCCTGCTAGATGAGCCTACCAACCATCTGGACCTGAACGCTACCGAGTGGCTGGAGGACTACCTGGAACACTTCAAGGGAACCGTGCTGGCGATCTCCCATGACCGGTGGTTTCTGGACAAGGTAGTCCGAAGAGTGGTGGAGGTCCACGACGGCAAGGCGGAGCTCTACTCCGGCAATTACTCCTTCTATGTGGAGGAGAAGGAGCGGCGGTACCAGGAGCGGCTGAAGCAGTACGAGAAGGAGCAGGCCAAGATCGCGCAGCTGGAGGCAGCGGCGGAGCAGATGCGCCTGTGGGCTTTCAAGGGCAACGACAAGCAGTACAGACGGGCCATCAACATGGAGCGGCGCATTGAGCGTATGAGCACCACGGACAGGCCCACCAAGGAGCGCAAACTGACCACCCGGTTCGGAGAACGTGAGTTCTATGGGGATGAGGCCATGGTGATCGACCATCTGTCCAAGTCTTTTGGAGAGCGGAAGCTGTTCTCTAACTTGAATCTGGAGGTGGCGGGAGGGGAGCGTATCGCCCTGCTGGGGGACAACGGCACAGGCAAGTCTACCTTCCTAAAGATCGTTATGGGAGAGGAACTTCCCGACGAGGGGACGGTTTACCTGGGTCCCTCCATCCGGGTGGGCTACCTGCCCCAGATCATCCACTTTGATCGGCCGGACCGCAACCTGGTGGATACCATGCTGTATGCCCAGAACTGTACCACTCAGGAGGCCCGGGATCGGCTGGCTTCCTTTAAGTTTCGGGGGGAGGACGTGTTCAAGCCCGTGTCTGCCCTGTCCGGCGGGGAGCAGTCCCGGCTGAGGCTTTGCATGCTCATGGATAGCAAGATCAACCTGCTGATCTTGGATGAGCCTACCAACCACCTAGACATTGATTCCCGGGAGTGGATCGAAGAGGCGGTAGCCGAGTACGGAGGCAATCTGTTGTTCGTTTCCCACGACCGATACTTTATCGAAAAATTTGCCAGCCGGATCTGGATGCTGGAGGATGGAAAGATCACCGACTTCCGGGGGACCTATTCCGAATTCCGTGCCTGGCGTGAGCGGCAGGCACAGCTGAGAAACGCCGCCAAACAGGCCGTTCCGGAGCCCATTAAACCCAAGGAGGACAAGCCACGTCGTCCCGGCGGCACCAAGGAACTGGAAAAGCAGGTGCGCACTGCTGAGCGAGCGGTGGAGAAGGTAGAGGTCCGCTTGGACGAGTTGGCGCAAGAGATGGAGAAGGCGGCCTCCGACTACCTGAAGCTCCAGGACCTGTACGCAGAGCGGGAAAAGTTGGAGGACGAGCTGGCTCACTTATATACGGAATGGGAGAAGCTGGCCGCCGAACTGGAGGAGGCCAAAGGCTGAGAAGGACTGGAGG
>CAJLWS010000020.1 GCA_905210385.1 uncultured Eubacteriales bacterium
CGTCTTCATCGACGAGATCGACGCGGTGGGCCGCCAGCGGGGCGCAGGCCTGGGCGGCGGCCACGACGAGCGGGAGCAGACCCTGAACCAGCTGCTGGTGGAGATGGACGGCTTTGCTGCCAACGAGGGGGTCATCGTGCTGGCCGCCACCAACCGCCAGGACATCCTGGACCCCGCCCTGCTTCGTCCCGGTCGGTTTGACCGGCAGGTATACGTGGGCAGGCCGGACATGAAGGGCCGGGAGGAAATTTTGAAGGTCCACGCCCGAAAGAAGCCTCTGGCGGAAGACGTGGATCTGAAGGAGATCGCCCGGGAGACCACCGGCTTCACCGGGGCAGATCTGGAGAACCTGATGAATGAGGCGGCACTGCTGGCGGCCCGGAAGGGGCAGCCCTTCATCACCCTGGCAAACATCCAGGAGTCGGTGATCAAGGTCATTGCTGGCCCGGAGAAGAAGAGCCGGGCGCAGATCGAGGAGGACCGGAAGATCACCGCCTACCACGAGGCAGGCCACGCTGTGGTCAGCCACGCCCTGCCCACCCAGGACCCGGTACACCAGATCACCATCGTCCCCCGGGGGCAGGCAGCGGGCATGACCATCAACCGGCCCCAGGAGGACCGCAGCCACATCACCCGGCAGCGGCTGGTGGAGACCCTATCCACTCTGCTGGGGGGGCGGTGCGCGGAGGAGACCGCCCTGGGTTTTGTGTGCACCGGGGCGGTGAGCGACCTGCAGCGGGCAACCGCCATTGCCCGGGACATGGTGACCAAGTACGGCATGAGTGAGAAGCTGGGCAACGTCACCTTCACCACCGGGCACGACGAGGTGTTCATTGGCCGATCCATGGCCCAGGCCAAGCCCTATTCCGAGGAGACGGCGGCGCTGATCGACGCGGAGGTGAAGGCCCTGCTGGACAGCGCCTACCAGCGCTGCCGGGAGATCCTCACCCGGGATCGGGACAAGCTTGAGGCGGTGGCCCGGTACCTGCTGGAGCATGAGACCATGGACGCCGAGCAGTTTCAGAAGGTATATGACGGCCCCGGGGCCCCAGCTGGGGAGACACAGGCGTAAGGGAGCGTAGCGATGGAACGAGAAGTGGATTGGGAGCGGGAGGCGCAAAATCCGCCCGCACCTGGCCGGGGCGGCAAGCGGGTGGCCCGGCAGGGCCAGAGTGAGCCTCAAAGCCCGGGCCGGGAGATGTACCAGAACGTGCGCACCCTGGTAACGGTGCTGGCGGTGCTCATCCTGGTGTTCACCTTCGTGGCGCGCATCATCGTGGTCAGCGGGCCCTCTATGGAGAACACGCTGCAGAACGGGGACGCCATGCTGGTGTGGTCCCTGGGCTACACGCCGGAGCAGGGGGACGTGGTGGTGCTCACCAAGCGGTCCTACCAGGAGGACTCCATTGTCAAGCGGGTCATCGCCACCGGGGGCCAGACCGTGGACATCGATTATGCAACGGGCACGGTGTATGTGGACGGTATGGCTCTGGAGGAGGACTATATCAAGGAGCAGATGCAGGTGCCCAGCTATGGGGATATGGTCAATCATGTTACTGTGCCGGAGGGGTGCCTGTTCGTCATGGGGGATAACCGCAACCAGTCAGCGGACAGCCGCTACCCGGAGATCGGCATTGTGGATGAACGATGCGTCATCGGCCGGGTGGTGGCGGTCATCTTCCCCTTCTCCAATTTCGGACTGCTGTGAGGAGGGAGTGGAGATGAGAAACCAGCGTTCCAGCCGCCCCCTGTGGCTGCTGTCCGCCCTGGCCCTGGCTCTGGCTGCAGCGGCTTTGCGCCGCTGGCAGATGACCTCCGCCTTTGAGGGGGAGCTGAGCCTGCCAATTCCCATGGCCCCGGCCAGTATGGCCCTGGGCTGTGTCCTGGTCATCGCCGGGGCAGTCTTCGGTATCCTGTGCGCCGGACAACGGGTGGCGAATCCGCCCCGGGGCGAGCGGCGGAGAAATCGCTGGGATCGGGCTTTGGCTGCCCCGGGGGATCCCCTGGGACTGGGGGTGATGGTGCTGGCTGCCTTCCTGATGTTGGCTGCCGCTCCCCTGCTGTTCCGGGAGGGGTGGGAACTGTGGCGAGTTTTCCGAGTCAGTGTTGACGGGACCGGCAACAACGGTATCCTGATGATGGCCACAGCGGTCACCGCTCTGGCTGGGTGCGGCGGCCTGCTGGCGGTGGCCCGGCCCGCCTACCGGGGTCAGGGGCACGGGAAGAGCGCCATCGTGCTGCCCGCTGTCAACGGCTGTGTGTGGCTCATGGAGCTCTATCGGGGTCACGCTGCCGACCCAGTGCTGTGGGACTATGTGCCCATGCTGCTGGCAGTGGTGGCGGGCATGCTGATGTATATGGACTGGGGCGGGCTGTCCTCCGGGCAGCCGCGGCCCCGGCGGACCCTCTGGCTGGCGGGGATGACGGCGGTGCTTACCGCTGTGGCCCTGGCTGGGGAATGGCGGTGGGGAGAGGCCCTGCTGCTGCTGGCCCAACTGGTGACGTCCTTTGTGGCCTTAAATCGGCTGCCCGTCCATCTGGAGCACCCTACCTGGGCGACCCGGGTGTCCGTCCCGGAACCGGAACGGCAGTGGCGGGACGAGGAAGAAGAGGAAGAACTGCCCGGGGAGGATCCGGAGCGGGAGATACAGGAGGAACAATCCCATGAGTGAGAAACCCAAGTTTTATCTGACAACCCCCATTTACTATCCGTCGGACAAGCTGCACATCGGTCATGCCTACTGTACCGTGGCCACCGACACCATTGCCCGGTACAAACGGCTGCAAGGGTACGATGTGATGTTTTTGACTGGTACCGATGAGCACGGCCAGAAGATCGAGGACAAGGCCAAGGAGACGGGGGTCAGTCCCAAGGAGTTTGTGGACCGCATCGTGGAGGGCCCCCGGGGGGTCAAGGACCTGTGGAAGCTGATGAACATCTCCAACGACCGGTTCATCCGCACCACCGACGGTTACCACGTCCAGGCGATCCAGAGGATCTTCAAGCGGATGTACGACAACGGCGACATTTACAAGGGAGTCTATAAGGGCAAGTACTGCAAGCCCTGCGAGTCCTTCTGGACGGAGAGCCAGCTGGTGGACGGCCGGTGCCCCGATTGCGGACGGGAGGTCCAGGACGCGGAGGAGGAGGCCTACTTCTTCCGCCTGTCCAAGTACGCTGGCCGCATCCAGGACCTGTTGGAGAACACCGATTTCCTGGAACCCCGCAGCCGGGTGAACGAGATGGTGAACAACTTCATCAAGCCGGGGTTGGAGGACCTTTGCGTGTCCCGCACCTCTTTCACCTGGGGGGTGCCGGTGGACTTCGACCCGGGCCATGTGGTGTACGTGTGGATCGATGCGCTGTCCAACTATATCACGGCCTTGGGGTACGACAATGATGAATACGACGACTTCGACAGGTTCTGGCCCGCCGATGTGCATATCGTGGGCAAGGAGATCGTCCGGTTCCACTCCATCATCTGGCCCGCCATGCTCATGAGCCTGGACTTGCCCCTTCCAAGGAAGGTATTCGGCCACGGCTGGCTGCTGTTGGACGGGGGCAAAATGTCCAAGTCTAAGGGCAACGTGGTGGACCCCTATATTCTGTCTGAGATGTTTGGCGTGGACGCCCTGCGGTTCTTCCTCATGCGCACCTTCCCCTTCGGTTCGGACGGCAACTTTTCAAACGAGCTGCTCATCCAGACCATCAACATCGACCTGGCCAACGATCTGGGCAACCTGGTCAGCCGTACCACCGCTATGGTGCAAAAGTACTTCGGCGGCGCTCTACCCGCCGGCTGCGGCGCCACGGCGGAGGAGAGGAAGATGGCCGCCCGGGCCGCTGCGCCGGAGACCATTGGGGTGATTGCCTCCGGCGAGGGCGGGGAGAGGTTTGACGTTGAGCTCATCTCCCTGGCTGCCGGCCTGCGGGGGCGCTATCAGCAGGCTATGGACTCCTATGCCCCCCATAAGGCCCTGGAGGAGGTTTTCGCCCTCATCCAGCGGGCCAATAAGTATATCGACGAGAACACCCCCTGGGCCCTGGCCAAGGACATGGAGGCTAACGGCCTCCGGCTGGCCCATGTGATGTACAACCTGTTGGAGACCACCCGGATCTGCGGCATTCTGCTCACCCCCTTCATGCCGGACAGCATGGATAGGCTCTTCGCCCAGATCGGCGCCTGCCAGGGTTGCCGCACCTGGGAGAGCGCGGCGGACTGGGGTGCCCTCAGCGACACCGCCGGGGTGACCAAGGGGGACAACCTCTTTCCCCGGGTGGACATGGACAAGGCCCTGGGGGAGCTGGAGCGGGCCGCCCAGGAGGCGAAGAAGGAAGCCCTCCCCTCGGTGGAGGTGGAGCCTCAGTTGGAAGAAAAGGTGGACTTTGACACCTTCTGCAAGTCCGACTTTCGGGTGGTAAAGGTGAAGGACTGTCAGCCGGTGAAGAAGTCCAACAAGCTCCTGCGCTTCACCCTGGACGACGGCACCGGCACCGACCGGCAGATCCTCTCCGGCATCGCCATGTACTACAAGCCGGAGGAGCTGGTGGGCAAGACCTTAGTGGCCATCGTCAACCTGCCCCCCCGAAAGATGATGGGGCTGGAGTCCAACGGCATGCTCATCTCTGCGGTGCATACTGAGCACGGGGAGGAGAAGCTGCACCTGATCATGGTGGATGACTCCATTCCTGCCGGGGCGAAGCTCTGCTGAACCAAGCGCCCGAGCCGTCGCGAGCAGCGCGGATGGACCGGAGCGAGGGCGAGCGGAGGGCCGCGCAGCGGTCCGCAGACCAGCCCGAGACGGAGGGAAGCCGCGCGTCGGGAGCAGGCGAGGCGTGATGATGCCAAGCGCCCGAGCCGTCGCGAGCGTGACACCATAATCGGTCCCACAAACCAAGCGGAAGCCCAGCGAAGCGGGTTCCGCTTGGAAAGGAGGAGCAAGGGAGCGCGCGCAGGTTCCGCCGGAGAGCGAAAACGAAGCGGAGCAGACTTTGCGATGATGCAAGACAGCCGTTCAGCGATGGAAATAAGAGAAGCAACGACCGAAGAAGAGAGGAGACTGACCAGTATGAAACGAGCCGTTCTGCCCCTGCTGTGTGTCCTGCTGCTGGCCCTGAGCGCCTGCACCGGGAGCTTTGAGCCCCCCATCAGCTTTGATCCGCCGGACCCCTCTGAGAGCCAGGCGAGTCAGGCGGAGAATCCAGCGGTGGAGACCATGGATCCCGCTGAGGTGATCACCCCGGATGCCGACGGCTATGCCATGGGTTACCTGGGGGATACCCTGCGCACCGACTTCTTTGACATGCGGGTGGACAGCGCCTATACCTGCTATGAGTTTGACGGTGTCGCCCCGCAGGAGGGGTACAAGCTGTTGGTGGCCCAGGTCACCCTGTATAACTACACCAACTTTACTCAGCCCATGTTCAACACTGACTTTGAGGTGTGGTGGGACGCTCAGGAGGGAGAGAGCTCGGACGACGCCTGGGACTTTCCCCTGACCCGTGCGGAGGAGCTGGAGGACGGCTCCTACGAGTACTATAACTTGTCTGACCAGCAGCTGCCGGTAGAGTGGGACTTCCCCATCCATGAAACCCAGTCGGGCATCCTGCTCTATCAGGTGCCGGAGGGGAGCTCCACCTTCTCGGTGGCCTTCCTGGAGTACTATAACGACGGCACCACCGGTGACCTGTACGAGGTGCGCTTCAGCGCGCCGCTGGCCCAGTGACTGCGGACAGCCATTTAGGTGGGGAGAAGGATAATGATGACGCTCTTTGACACCCACGCCCACTACGATTCCCGGCAGTTTGACTGTGACCGGGACGCGGTGCTCTCCGTCCTTCCGGAGCAGGGGGTGGCCCTGGTGGTGAACCCCGGGTGCGACCTGCTCTCCAGCTGCAAGGCGGTAGAGCTGGCCCAGCGTTACCCCTTTGTCTACGCCGCCGTGGGCGTTCACCCGGAGGACTGCGCCGACTGGGAGGACGGCTGCCTGCTGGAGCTGCGGGCACTGGCGGCCAACCGGAAGGTGCGCGCCATTGGGGAGATCGGGCTGGACTACTACTGGAAGGAGAACCCGCCCCGGGCCCTGCAGCAGAACGTGTTCCGCCGGCAGATGGAGCTGGCCCAGTCCCTCCGCCTGCCCGTGATCGTCCACGACCGGGAGGCCCACGGGGACTGCCTGGACATTGTCCGGGCTTACCCAAAGGTTACCGGGGTGTTCCACTGCTTTTCCGGAAGCGTGGAGATGGCCAGGGAGCTGGTGGACCGGGGGTGGATGATCTCCTTCACCGGAGTGCTCACCTACCCCAATGCCCGAAAGGCGGTGGAGGCGGCCCAGGCAGTGCCACTGGAGTGCATCATGGTTGAGACAGATAGCCCCTACATGGCCCCCGTGCCCTTCCGGGGGAAGCGGTGCGACTCCAGCCTGGTGAGGTACACTTGCCAGAGACTGGCGGAGATCAAGGGGATTTCCCCGGAAGAGTGTGCCCGGATCACCTTAGAGAACGGGAAGCGGTTCTTCTCCATTCCTTGAACCCCGGCCTCTTTTGGAAATTTCACGGAAACCCAGGTCAAAGCTGTTGACAGGCATGGGAAAGAATGCTATAATCACACTGTTGTTTTGAGTGTATGAACTGTTAATGCCCGCCCTTCGTACATGAGAAGGGCGGGCTTTTCTATTCCGCTCCAAAACTCCAATCTTATCTCTCTAGGAGGAATTCAAATGACTGGCACTGTAAAATGGTTCAACGCTGAGAAGGGCTATGGTTTCATCACTCCCGACGACGGCACGGAAGATGTGTTCGTCCACTTCTCCGCGATTGTGGCCGATGGCTATAAGAAGCTGCTGGAGGGTCAGAAGGTGACCTTTGAGACCGAGCCTGATCCCCGGGGCGCCAAGGGTGTGCGCGCTACCAACGTGGTGGCTCAGACCGAGGAGTAATCGAAGAGATATGACGGCAGAGGGGCCGCCCGGTTGTGCCGGGCGGCCCTTTCCCTATACACAGAAGGATTTCTGAGGAGAATGGAGGATGAAAAAGTTGAAACCGCTGATTGGCATTGTGCCGCTGGTGGATGCGGGGCGGGAGAGCTACTGGATGCTGCCCGGCTATATGCAGGGAGTGACCCAGGCGGGGGGACTTCCCGTGATGCTTTCCCTGACAGAGGAAAAGGGGGACCTGGCCCAGCTGGCGGATGTCTGCGATGGCTTCCTGTTCACCGGAGGGCAAGATGTCTCCCCGGAGATGTACGGAGAGCAGGTGACTTCTGTGTGCGGTGAGACTTGTCCAGACCGAGATGGCATGGAGCGATTGCTGTTGGAAGTGGCTTTGGAGCGGAACCGGGCGGTTCTAGGCATCTGCCGAGGAATCCAGTTTCTCAACGCGGCCCTTGGGGGTACCTTATACCAGGACCTGCCCACCCAGATGCCCTCCCAGGTGTGCCATCGCCAGCCGGCTCCCTATGACCAGCCTGCTCACACCGTCCACCTCCCAGTGGACGCCCCTCTGGGGCAGCTGCTGGGGCGGGAGGAGCTGGGAGTGAACAGTTGCCATCACCAGGGTATCCGCACCCTGGCCCCCGGTCTGTGCTCCATGGCCCAGGCTCCCGACGGGCTGACAGAGGCAGTGTGGCTGCCGGACCGCCGGTTCGTCTGGGCGGTCCAGTGGCACCCGGAGTTCTCGTGGAAGGTGGACGAGGCCAGTCGCCGGATCTTTGCCGCCTTTGTGGAGGGGGCGCGGGGAAACTGAACCTCCTGGAGACTGTCAATAGGAGGGGCAGCGCGACGCGAAGGGTTCCGCAGAGCGAAGCCTCAGCACAGGCCAAATCTATTTCGGCCGAACAAGGGGAAAGAGAGTTTTCCGGGTCTTATTCTCTTTCTAGCAGGCATTCCTTGACCCAATTCTGGACCTGCTTATGGTAAATTTCCGGTCTCCACGTTTAGACTATAAACCCGGTCAATACTTGCCCGGCGATAGAGGCGTTTGCCCACGCCGCCTATGTTATGCTGGGATGTAAAGGGCAGATATAAGCAGGCAGAAAAGAGCGTACGAGGAGGCCCGCGGGCGGAAATCCTGTCTACGCTGATCCCACAGTGGCTTTCTCCCGATGTAAGGAAGAAACCAAGGGAACGGGCGATCCGTTTCATCTGCTGGACTGCTCCCGGACTGCTGGGTCCGCCGGCCGGTACCCCTGGTGGTTTTCACGCATCTCCTGGGGAGGGGGGCGGTACCGGCTTCTGAACAAAAGGTAGCGATTCCGTCAGTTTTTTTACATGATTACGGATTTTGTCCAAAGATTCGTGAACAATTCATAAATTTTGCGGTCAGGCGGTTGCCGGACGGAGGAGAAAAGCGTAACATACAATCATAAGAAAACACAGTGGGATGGTGGTGCCGCATGAGTTACATATCCTTTCAGGATGTGCGCAAGGAGTACAAGATGGGGGAGGTGATCATCAAGGCGGTGGACGGGGTGAACTTCGAGATCGAGAAGGGGGAGTTCGCCATCATCGTGGGGCCCTCCGGGGCGGGCAAGACCACTGTGCTGAACATGCTGGGCGGCATGGACAGCTGCACCTCGGGGCTGATCCTGGTAGACGGAGCCCGGGTAAGCGACTACAACGCCAAGCAGCTCACCGGCTACCGGCGGCACGACATCGGCTTCGTCTTCCAGTTTTACAACCTGGTGCAGAACCTTACCGCCCTGGAGAACGTGGAGCTGGCCGCCCAGATCTGTGATGATCCCCTGGACGCCCGGGAAGTGCTGGAGCACGTGGGGCTGGGTCACCGATTGGATAACTTCCCCGCCCAGCTGTCCGGCGGGGAGCAGCAGCGGGTGGCCATCGCCCGGGCCCTGGCCAAGAACCCCAAGCTGCTGCTGTGCGATGAGCCCACCGGTGCCCTGGACTATGTCACCGGTAAGGCCATCTTGAAGTTGCTTCAGGATACCTGCCGGCAGCAGGGCATGACGGTGGTGGTCATCACCCACAACACCGCCCTCACCCCCATGGCAGACCGGGTGATCCACATCAAGAACGGCAAAGTAGAGCGGATGGAGCGCAACCCCAGCCCCACCCCGGTGGAGGAGATCGAATGGTAAGGGAAGAACAGTCCATCCGCCAGGTCCCCGCCCGCCGGCGGAGAAGGCGCTGCAATCGGCTGACCACCGACGCGGTGCGGGAGATCCGCTTCACCTTCAGCCGCTTTCTGTCCATCCTGGTGCTCTCCGCCCTGGCGGTGGCCTTTCTGGCTGGGCTGCGCACCACGGCCCCGGACATGGAGTACACCGCAGACAACTACTACGACCGCACCCACATGATGGACGGCTACGTGATCTCCACCCTGGGCCTCACCCAGGAGGACCTGGACGCCCTGGCCCAGGAGGCCGGCATTCAGGAGGTGGAGGGGGGCATGTCCCTGGACGCTACGGCGCGGGACGCCATCGTGAGCGTGCGCTCCCTGCCCGAGACCCTCAACCTGCTGGAGGTGACCGAGGGCCGCCTGCCCCAGGCCGCCGACGAGTGCGTCACCGAATCCCTGCTCATGGTGGAGCTGGGGCTGGAGGTGGGGGACACCTTAGAGCTCACCCTGGACGAGGACAACGCGGACAGCCTGACCCGCACCACCTACACCGTGGTGGGCGTGGTGAACAGCCCCCTGTACGTGGGCTCCGACCGGGGCAGCTCCTCTCTGGGGGGTGGCACAGTGGATGCCTTCCTCTATGTATCCGGAGAGAACTTCAACCTGGACTACTATACCGAGGCCTACTTCACCCTGGACGGCCTGGCGGCGCTGGACAGCTACTCCCAAGAGTATGAGGACCGGCTGGAGGATTACCTGGACGGGCTGGATGGCCTGGCCGACCAGCGTGCCCAGCTGCGCTACGACACTCTGGTGGCCGATGCCCAGGCGGAGATCGCCGATGGGGAAGCCCAGCTGGCCGACGCCCGGCAGGAGCTGGCCGACGCGGAGGCAGAGCTGGCTGATGCCCGGGCGGAACTGGACGATGGCTGGTCCTCCTACTACGACGGGGTGGACACCCTGGACCGGGAGATCGCCGACGCCCGCCAGACCCTGGCCCAGGCCCTGGCTGATCTCCAGGACGGGGAGGCCGAGCTGGCCGACGGCCAGAGCCAGTATGACGATGGTCTGGCCCAGTACCAGCAGGGTCTGGCGGACTACGAGGACAACCTGGCTGCCCTGGACGGGCAGCAGGAGACGCTGGACGAGGGCTATGCCCAGTACGAGGCCGCCCTGGCCCCCTATGTGGGTACCCCCTACTATGACGCGATGGTGGAGCAGTTGGCCCCCCAGAAAGCTCAGCTGGACGCCGCCCAGGCCCAACTGGACGAGGGCTACGCCCAGCTGGAGGCGGGCAAGGCCCAGCTGGATGCCTCCAAGGCGGTGCTGGACGAGACCGCCCAGACCCTGGCCGACGCCCGGGCGGAGCTGGACGACGGTTGGTCGGAGTACAATGACGGCCTGGCTACCCTGAATCAGGAGGAGGCGGACGGCCGGGCCGAGCTGGCCGACGCCCTGACGGAGCTGGAGGACGGGGAGTCGGAGTACGCCGACGGCCTGGCTGAGTACGAGGACGCCCGGGCCGACGCGGAGAGCGAGATCGCCGACGGGGAGGCTGAGCTGGCCGACGCCCGGCAGGCCCTGGCCGACCTGGACGGCTGCGAATGGTACGTCCTGGGCCGAACCACCAACTCCGGCTTTGCCGGCTACTCTCAGGACGCGGAGCGGGTGGGCAACCTGGCCAACGTCTTCCCGGTGATCTTCTTTCTGGTGGCCGCCCTGGCCTGCCTGACCACCATGACCCGCATGGTGGAGGACCAGCGAACCGAGATCGGCGCTTTGAAGGCCATGGGTTTCTCCCGGCTGTCCATCTCCAAAAAGTACATCGGCTACGCATTCTGGGCCAGCCTGCTGGGCGGGCTGGTCGGTCTGGCGGTGGGCTGCACCCTCGTTCCGGCGGTGATCGCCAACGCCTTCCAGATCATGTATAACGTCCCCAGCCTGGAGTTCAAGCTCCAGCCGGCGGTGTGCGTCATCGCGGTGCTGGCTGCCGTGGCCTGCACCACCGGGGCTGCCCTGTGGGCCTGCCTGTCCACCCTCATCGACACCCCCGCCAACCTTATGCGACCCAAGGCCCCCAAGGCGGGTAAACGGGTGTTCTTAGAGTATATTAAGCCGGTGTGGAAGCGCCTGTCCTTCACCTGGAAGGTGACCATGCGCAACCTGTTCCGCTACCAGCGCCGTTTCTGGATGACCGTCATCGGCATCGGCGGCTGCACCGCCCTCATCGTCACCGGCTTCGGCCTGCACGACTCCATCTTCGACATCCTGGACAAGCAGTTTGACGAGATCTCCCTGTACGACGCCACCGCCTCCCTCACCGACGAGGGGAGCCAGGCTCCGGAGGAGGTGCTCGCCTACCTGGACCAGTCCCCGGCGGTGGACCGCGCCCTGCTCTGCTACCAGAGCGCCGCCGACGTCTCCGCCTCCGGCGCGGCCTATAGCGCCTACCTGCTGGCCGTGGACGACCCCGCCCAGCTGGAGCGGTTCCTCGACCTGCGCCACCGGCTGGACGACGGCCCGGTGGACTTCACCGACGGCGGCGTGGTCATCACCGAGAAGCTGGCCGAGCTGCTGGAGGTGTCCGTGGGGGACACCGTCACCCTGGACAACGGCGACGACCGGGTGGAGGCCGCGGTCACCGACGTCGTGGAGAACTACGTCTACCACTACGTCTACCTCACCGATACCTGCTACGAGGCCCTGTTCGGCCAGCCCCCGGAGGACAACACCGTCCTGGTGGCCTACGCCGACGGCATCGGCCAGGCCCAGTCCGACCAGGTGTCCGCCGACCTGATGGCCATGGACCAGGTGGCCTCCTACTCCTACATCGCCACCATCCGGGACTCCTTCACCGACAGTATGAACGCCATCAACTACGCCGTGGTCATCATCATCCTGGCCGCCGCCGCCCTGGCCTTCGTGGTGCTCTACAATCTGACCAACATCAACATCACCGAGCGCACCCGGGAGCTGGCCACCCTGAAGGTGCTGGGCTTCTACGACCGGGAGACCACCGCCTACGTCTACCGGGAGAACGTCTTCCTCACCCTGTTCGGCATCGTGCTGGGCCTGGTGCTGGGCCGCTTCCTCCATGCCTGGATGGTGGTCACCGTGGAGGTGGACCTGGTCATGTTCGGCCGCACCGCCCCCCTCTACGCCTACCTGCTGGCCGCCGCGCTGACGGTGGTGTTCTCCGTGGTGGTCAACATCGCCGCCCATTTCCGCCTGAAGAAGGTGGACATGGTGGAGAGCCTCAAGACTGTGGAATAAGCCATCGAGCCGATCCCCCGTTTTTCGGAACGGGGGGATTTTTTGATCGAAATGTCTTCCCATCGGGGGACTTCTGTGATATAGTAAACTTGTTGGATTATAGGAATCTACGGCAGGAAAGGGGGTACCCCCTTTCTGTCCCTCGCTGGGTCGAGGGGCAGA
>CAJLWS010000021.1 GCA_905210385.1 uncultured Eubacteriales bacterium
TGGCCGCCGCCTCCATCCAGATGGCCGCCCGGCAGCCCGACGACTGGTCCAAGGGTATCATCCTGTGCGTGGTGGTGGAGTTCTACGCCATCCTGTCCCTGCTGGCCTCCATCCTGCTGCTGATGAACGCCCTGTGAGGCGGTGGACGGCGAAGGGGAAAGGTGGGAGCGCGGATGGACGGAATGGACAAGATCCTGGAGCGCATCAGCGCCGATGCCCAGGCGGAGGCCGATAGAATCCTGGCCCAGGCCCGGGATCAGGCCCGGGAGATCCGGGAGCGGTACGCTCTTCAGGCCCAGCGGGAGGCCCAGGCCATTTTGGAGCGTGGCCGTCGGGAGGCGGCCCGGCTGGCGGAGCGTCTGGATGGCGCGGCGCAGCTGGAGCGGGGCAGAGCGGAGCTGGCGGCCAAGCAGGAGATGGTGGAGGAGGCTTTCCGGCTGGCGCTGAAGGAACTGCGGGAGCTGCCCCGGGAGGACTATGTGTCCCTGCTGGCCGGGCTGGCGGCCCGGGCGTCTTCCACGGGAAGGGAGGAGCTCATCTTCTCCCAGACAGATCGGGCGACCGTGGGGAAGGCGGTGGCGCAGGCCGCCAATCGGATGTTGAGAGGGGGAAAACTGACTCTGTCCCAGGAGTGCCGGAGCATGGAGGGCGGCTTTGTCCTGCGCGGCGACGGGGTGGAGGTCAACTGCGGACTGGCGGCCATGCTGCGCTGGGAGCGGGAACGGCTGACGGTTGACGTGGCCGGAGGACTGTTTCCGTGACGAGGAGGGGGAGGCATGGGGAAGAAGAGAAAGGACACGGACTATGTGTATCTCTCCACCCGGGTTAAGGCTATGGAGCGGGGGCTGCTGGACCGGGCGCGGGCGGAGCGCGTGTTGGCCGCGCCCACCGAAGAGGCGGCGGCCAGGGTGCTCCAGGAGTGCGGCTACCCCGACCTGGCCGGTGTGACCGGCAGGGCGCTGGAGGCCGCCCTGGCCCAGCGGCAGAGGGAGATGTTGGAGGACCTGGCCGGGGACCTGCCCGACCGGACGGTACTGGACCTGTTCCGGGCACAGGTGGACTATC
This sequence comes from uncultured Eubacteriales bacterium, assembly GCA_905210385.1. Classification (GTDB taxonomy): domain Bacteria; phylum Bacillota; class Clostridia; order Oscillospirales; family Oscillospiraceae; genus Enterenecus. Next base: position 1,066 of record CAJLWS010000021.1, read on the forward strand.
ACAACGCCAAGGTGCTGGTAAAGGCCCAGGCCCTGGGGACGGATCCTACCCGCCTGCTGCTGGTTGGCGGCCGGTACTCTCCGGGGCGCTTGGCGGCCAACGGTCAGAAAGGGAAGCTGAGCGGCTATAGTCAACGCTTCCGGAGAGCGGTGGAGGAAGGGCGGGAGGTGCTGGACGCCACCGGAGATCCCCAGCAGGTGGATTTCACGCTGGACCGGGCCTACTTTGAGGAGGCGATGGAGCTGGCCATCCGGACGGGAAGCAAATGTTTGACCGGGTATGTGGCTGTGCTCATTGACACGGCCAACCTGCGTGCCACCGTCCGGGCCTCTCGCCTGGGCAAAGGGACGGAGTTTCTCCGGCAGGCGTTGGTGCCCGGTGGAACGGTGTCCCCCTCCGCCCTGGCCCGGGCAGGGGGAGGGGACCTGGCCCGGCTGTTCCGGGGCGGACCGCTGGCCGCCGCCGCGGCGGCAGGGGCAGCGGCGACCGACCCCGGCTCCGGGCCTTTGACGGAGTTTGAGCGCCTGTGCGGCGAGGCGGTCGCCGCCTATTGGGACGAAAGCCCCAGGGTACCCTTCGGGGTAGAGCCCGTCGCGGCCTATCTCCATGCCCGGCAGGGTGAGACTGCGGCCATCCGGACGATTCTGGCCGGGCGCAGGGCGGGGATGGATGGGGAAGCCATCCGGCTGCGCCTGGGCCGACAGTATCGTTGAGGAGGGAAAACTACGGTGGAATATCGCATCGCGGTGCTGGGTAGTCGGGACAGCATACTGGGGTTCCAAGCCCTGGGGCTGTCGGCATTCCCCGTCCAAAACCCGGAGGAGGCGCGCACCGTCCTCCACCGGATTGTCAAAGAGGACTATGGGATCATCTATCTCACGGAGGATCTGGCAAAAGATCTGGAGAGGGACATCGCCCGCTATCAGGACGTGCCCATCCCGGCAATCATACTCATTCCCGGTGGAAACGGTCCTCTGGGCATTGGTGCGGAGAAGATTGAGGAGGCGGTGGGACGGGCAGTAGGTGCTGATATTCTCTGAACAAAACTGACCACAGGAAAAGAGGCTAAATGTATGGGTAAAGTAGTAAAGGTCTCCGGACCCCTGGTGGTGGCCGCCGGACTGACGGATGCCAATCTGTCCGATGTAGTCCGAGTGGGTCCCCAGCGGCTCATCGGTGAGATCCTCAACATGAACGGGGACGCTGCATCCATCCAGGTGTATGAGGAGACCTCCGGACTGGGGCCAGGAGCAGCGGTGGTCACCACCGGCCACCCTATGAGCGTGGAGCTGGGCCCAGGTATGATCGGGAATATTTACGACGGCATTCAACGCCCCCTAGAGGAGATCCTGAAAAAAACGGGGGATAGCAGCTTACCCCGGGGAATGGAGGTGCCTCCCATTGATCCGGAGCAGCTGTGGACGTTCACTCCTGTGGCCCGGGCCGGGGACCGGGTGGTAGGGGGTGACATCATCGGCACGGTGCCTGAGACGCCCTCTGTGCTCCATAGAATCCTGGTACCTCCATACTTGAAGGGTACCCTCAAGAGCGTGGCCCAGGCCGGCACCTACAACGTCAAACAGACGGTGGCGGTGCTGGAAAAAGAGGACGGCACCCAGGTGGAGCTGGCCATGAGCCAGCGCTGGCCGGTGCGGGTGGGACGGCCCTACAAGCGCAAATATCCTCCCACTCAGCCCCTGGCGTCCGGTCAGCGAATTGTGGACACGTTTTTCCCTCTGGCAAAGGGAGGCACTGCCGCTATCCCCGGTCCCTTCGGCTCGGGCAAGACGGTGATGCAGCACGCCCTGGCCAAGTGGTCCGACGTGGACATCGTGGTCTACATCGGCTGTGGCGAGCGGGGCAATGAGATGACCGACGTGCTCCGGGAGTTTCCAGAGCTGGTCGATCCCCGCACGGGCCAGTCCCTGATGAAGCGCACAGTGCTCATCGCCAACACCTCCGACATGCCGGTGGCAGCTCGGGAGGCGTCCATCTATACCGGTATCACCATCGCTGAGTACTTCCGGGACATGGGGTATGATGTGGCGGTCATCGCAGACTCCACCTCCCGGTGGGCGGAGGCCCTCCGGGAGATGTCCGGCCGGCTGGAGGAGATGCCCGGTGAGGAGGGCTACCCCGCCTACCTGGCATCCCGGCTGGCCCAGTTCTATGAGCGGGCGGGCAGCGTAGAGTGCCTGGGCAGCGGAGAGCGCCGGGGCTCGCTTACCGCAGTGGGGGCGGTGTCTCCACCCGGGGGTGATTTGTCCGAGCCGGTGAGCCAGGCCACCATGCGCATCGTCAAGGTGTTCTGGGCGCTGGACGCCCGACTGGCCTATCAGCGCCATTTCCCTGCCATCCACTGGCTGGGTTCCTACTCCCTGTACCTGGACTCTTTGAGGTTGTGGTTCGGCGAGAACCTGGGCCCGGAGTTCCTCCGGAATCGAGAGCGGGCCATGAGCCTGCTTCAGAGCGAGGCCAGCTTGAACGAGATTGTCCAGCTGGTGGGCAAGGATGCCCTGTCCCCAGCCGATCAGCTCACCTTGGAGTCTGCCCGCATGGTGCGGGAGGACTTTTTACAGCAGAACTCCTTTCTGGATGTGGATGCCTACTCCAGCTACGATCGGCAGGAGAAACTGCTGGCCCTGATCCTGGACTATGACGGGCTGTGCCGGGCAGCCATCGGGCGGGGAGCGACTCCGGCGGACCTGTTCGCCATCCCCAGCCGGGAGAGGATCGGCCGGGCCAAGTCGGTCCCCGCCGATGCGTATGTCTGGACCTACGCCGCCATCCGGGAGGAGATGGAGCGGGAGATCGGCCAAATCACGGGAAAGGCTGGTGAAGCGCGGTGATCCGGGAATATCAGACCATCCAGGAGGTCACCCCGCCCCTGATGCTGGTGCGGATGGTGGACAACGTGGCCTATGACGAGCTGGCGGAGGTTGAGCTGTCCGACGGCGGCATCCGCCGGGGTAAGGTGCTGGAAGTCAACGGCCATACCGCCGTGGTACAACTCTTTGAATCCGCCGCAGGCATCAATCTGGCCCAGTCCAAGGTGCGTTTTCTGGGCCACCCCCTCCAGCTGGGGGTGGCGGGGGACATGCTGGGCCGGGTGTTCAACGGCATGGGCCGGCCCATTGACGGCGGGCCGGAGATCCTGGCCGAGGAGTATCGGGACATCAACGGCCTACCCATGAACCCGGCGGCCCGGGACTATCCCAACGAGTTTATTCAGACTGGCATCTCTACTATTGACGGGCTAAACACCCTGGTCCGGGGACAGAAGCTGCCCATCTTCTCTGGCTCAGGCCTGCCCCACGCCAACCTGGCTGCCCAGATCGCCCGGCAGGCCCGGGTCCTGGGTGAGGATGCGGGCAGCTTCGCCGTGGTGTTCGCTGCCATCGGCATCACCTTTGAGGAGTCTGAATTCTTTGTCCAAGAGTTCCAGCGCACCGGTGCGATCCACCGCACGGTGCTGTTCTCCAATCTGGCGGGCGACCCCGCCGTGGAGCGTATTGCCACTCCACGGATGGCCCTCACCGCCGCAGAGTATTTGGCCTTTGAAAAGGATATGCATGTGCTGGTTATCCTCACCGATATCACCAATTACGCCGAGGCCCTCCGGGAGGTGTCTGCGGCCAAGAAGGAGGTGCCTGGCCGCCGGGGCTTCCCCGGCTACCTGTATACCAACCTGGCTACCATCTACGAGCGGGCGGGACGGCAGCTGGGCAAGAAGGGCTCCATCACCCTCATCCCCATCCTCACCATGCCGGAGGACGACAAGACCCACCCCATCCCCGACCTGACGGGCTATATCACCGAGGGGCAGATCATCCTCTCCCGGGCGCTGTACCGGCAGGGCATCAACCCCCCGGTGGATGTGCTGCCTTCCCTGTCCCGCCTGAAGGACAAGGGCATCGGCAAGGGCCGCACCCGGGAGGACCACGCAGACACCATGAACCAGCTCTTTGCCGCCTATTCCACCGGCAAGGACAACAAGGAACTCATGTCCATCCTGGGCGAGGGGGCCCTCACCCCCACCGACCTTTTGTACGCCAAGTTCGCCGACGAGTTTGAGCGTCGGTATGTGAACCAGGGGTACGGGGAGAACCGCTCCATCGAGGAGACGCTGGATCTGGGTTGGGAGCTGCTTTCCATCCTGCCCAGGAGCGAGCTCAAGCGCATCCGGCAGAGCTATATCGACAAATACCTGCCGCAAGGGGAGGGGTAAGCCATGGCCGCCATAGTCACCACCCCAACCCGTATGGAGCTAACCCGGCTCAAGGGCAAACTTCGCACCGCCCAGCGGGGACACAAGCTGCTCCGGGACAAGCAGGACGAGTTGATGAAGCGGTTTCTGGACATGGTCCGAGAGGCGCGTGCCCTCCGCGCCCAGGTAGAAGGGGATTTGATGCGGGTATACGGCAGCTTTACCATGGCCTCTGCTCTGATGGGCGGCGAGGCGCTGGAGCAGGCGCTGATGTACCCCAAGTGGAATGTGGAACTAAACATGACCACTCAAAATGTCATGGGAGTCAAGGTACCTCGCTATGAGTTTAAGAACCAGGTGGGCAACGTGGGAGACAGGATTCCCTATGGTTTCGCCGCCACCTCAGGTGAACTGGACGATGCAGTAGAGGAGCTGGAAAGCACGCTTCCCCACATGTTTCAACTGGCCCAGGCCGAAAAAACCGTCCAACTGCTGGCCCGGGAAATTGAGAAGACCCGCCGCCGGGTCAATGCCTTGGAATATATGGTTATTCCCAATACCCAAGAGGCCATTCGATCGATCGCCATGAAGCTGGAGGAAAATGACCGGGCCACCACCACTCGCCTGATGAAGGTGAAAGATATGCTGCTGGAGCAGGCTATCGCTGAGCAAAGAGCATGGGACACCCAGATGTGGGAGCGTTTCTAGAGAGCGGGATGACGAGGGAAAGCCCCCTGAAAGCCTGCTTGTGCCAGGCCTCAGGGGGCGAGCTTGCTTGAGAATATGGAGTCGGATTCCGGTGGTGTGCGACGGGAGAAAGCGCACGGTGCTCTGTCCGGAACGCCGCGTCTGCGCATCTGCTGGCCGATTCAATGGTATTGCAGGGGCCGACCACAGCGGTGGGGCGAAGGAAATTGGGAAAGACACCGGCATCTGGCAGGAAAAGAGATCAGGGGAGAGGCGTTGTTCCCGCGCAATGAAATACGAATCGGTCCAGACGATCAAAGGCATCCTGAATCCGGGAGAGGGGGAGGGCTAGGTTGACTCGGATGTGGCAGGGGCCGTGGAAGGGACGACCGTCCTGCCAGGCCACCCCCACATCCCAGCCGGCCTGGAGCAGCTGGTCCAGGGTTTTACCCTGCTGGGCGCACCAGTTGGTGCAGTCCAAAAAGAGCATATAGGTGCCCTGGGGCTTGGACACCTGGATCCCATCGAAGTGGCGGGCGATGTAATCGCAGGCGTAGTCTACGTTTCCGGTGAGTACTTGGCGCAGCTCGTCTAGCCACTCCTGCCCCTCCAGCTGGTAGGCGCCGATGAGGGCGTGCATGGACAGCACATTCATGCTGTTGTAGTGGGACAGGGAGGACTCCTTGTCCACCCGGTTTCGCAGCCACGGGTTGTAGATGATGTGGTAGCTGCCCACCAGGCCGGCCAGATTGAAGGTCTTAGAGGGGGCGTAGAGGGCCACAGTACGCTGCCGGGCGTCCTCGCTCACCATTTGGGTGGGGATGTGGGGATGGCCCTCCAGGGTCAGGTCGGACCAGATCTCGTCGGAGATCACATAGACGTCATGTTTCCGGCACAGCTCCATGAACTGCTCCAGCTCCCAGCGCTCCCATACCCGGCCGCAGGGGTTGTGGGGAGAGCAGAGAATGGCGGCGTGGATATGGTTGTCCACGATCTTCTGTTCCATGTCGGCAAAGTCCATACGCCAAACGTTGTCCTCATCTAAAATTAGAGGGGTGGACACCACATGGTATCCGTTGTTGGACAGGGAGTTGAGAAAGCCGATGTAGGTGGGGGAGTGGACCAGCACTTTGTCCCCCCGGGAGCACAGTACATTCAGGGCACTGACCACCCCGCCCAGCACGCCGTTCTCATAGCCGATGTGCTCTGGGCACAGGCCGGTGACACCGTTGCGCGTTTCCTGCCAGCGGATGATGGAGGAGAAATACTCCTCCGCGGGCAGGAAGTAGCCGTACAGGGGGGGTTCCGCCCGGCGGATGATGGCCTGGGGGATGGTGGGGACGGTGGGGAAATTCATGTCCGCTACCCACATGGGAATGACGTCAAAGCCCGCTTTGGGCGCGGGGATGGAATGGGGGAACCGCCCGACCATGTCCACGGCCAGAGCGTCCTTTCCTTTCCGGTCCAGGATGGAGGTGAAATCGTACTTCAAAAGGAACCCTTCTTTCTGGTGTGAAAACTGTGAGGCCAGTATACTACAAAAAGGCGAAGGATGGGAGTGCCCAGATGGCGGCAGCAAACCGAAAAAGGGGCCGACGTTTTGCCCAATGTGGGAGGATATGCACCTTGAAGGGTTTTATTCCATCCGGTATTCTGCTCTGCATGTCCTATATTGCGGGGTGGAATGGGGAGCGCCCAGGATGATAGAAAAGTAATAAGACAGATGGATTTTCGATCCTGACTTGTCTCCCACATATATTGCGGCATAACGCTCCCCTTTGAGAACGGAAAAGAACACTTCTGAAATGGTTCGCCATGGTGCGCGTTGGCCGGGGAAAAGGTTCGATGATATTGACCACCGGTTTGGACTGCGCCTGAATGGGCCAGCGCAGCGTGAAACTTGTGAGAGATTTCAAAATATGGATAAGATCCGGGGCGGGAGAAGGGTGCGCCCTGCCCTTCCCAGTCCGGCTCTTTTGCAAATTGCTGTGCCACAATGTCTATCAACGGCCCATAGATGCGGCCTAGTGCGTCGGGGCCCAGAGGTAACGGCGAAAAAGCCTGTCCCACCGTCACCTGTTGCCCAGAGAGATTCTCTCGTCGGCGGATTTCGGCGGGGACAGCCGCAGCTCCCGCCAGCGGTTCAAACAGGCGAAGATTTCCTGTGCCCTGGGTCGGGCCAGGAAGGGCACGCCCCCCCGACCCTCGCATAGAGCGGCCAGCCCCTGGCTCTCCAACAGCCGCTCCAGTTCTGCCACTATCTGGCGCAACGTGCGCTGCCCGTCCAGCAGGTATCTCTGAGCGTAGACGAAACACCAGCCCAGAGCAGCGGACTGTTCGCCGTCAGCCAGCTGCTCCACATACCGCAGGTCAATGGTTTCCCGGTTGATACTCACTCCATCCCGTCCCAGGCTCTTAAGCTTGACTCGGTCGCCGCTGCGAAACTGAGGGGAGGGACAGGGACGGCGGTGAAAATCAGGCGGACAAGCTGGAGAGAGGCTGTCTGCGCCGGAGGGGAAGGCCCGTGCCTCCTCCTTGGCTAAGTCGGTGATGTCCCTGGGCACATAGCGGTCCATTTGGATGATGTGGTCAGCTACGTGGAAGTAGGCCCCGGAGCTGCCCGCCACCAGGATGGTGGACACGCCATGGTCCTGGTACAACTCCCGGACGCGGTCAAGGAAAGGGGTAATGGGCTCCATGTCTCGGTGGATGACCCGCTGCATTAGTTCGTCCCGGATCATAAAGTTGGTGGCGCTGGTGTCCTCGTCCATGAGGAGCAAATGGGTCCCTGCCTCCATGGCCTCAATCACGTTGGCGGCCTGAGAGGTGCTGCCGCTGGCGTCCTCGGTGGTGAAGTGGACGGTGTCCTTACCGTTTGGAAGGTTGTTGATGAACATGGAGATGTCGGTTCCCTGGATACTTCGGCCGTCCTCCGCTCGGATTTTGACGGCGGTAGCGTCGGTGATCACATACTCTCGCCCGTCGCCGGCGATATGGTTGTATACCCCCAACTCCAGGGCCTTGAGCAGGGTGGACTTCCCGTGATAGCCGCCCCCCACAATGAGGGTGACCCCCCTTGGGATACCCATGCCGGTGACTGTCCCCCGGTGCGGTAGCTCCAGGCTGATGGCCAACTCCCGGGGAGACTGAAAGGGAACCGCTCCTGTCATAGGTAGCTGGGAAACTCCAGAAGCCCGGGGGAGAATGCTGCCGTCAGCGACAAAGGCGCATAAGCCTAGTTTGGGTAGCTGCTGGCGGATATACTTCTGATCCTCAGCAAGGTTGGTGACGGCCCGCAGGCGGCGACTGCCCAGATTGCGGTAGACAAGGGCGCGGTCCACGCACCTGGGGAGCAGATGGAAGAGGATTTTCTCCAGCTCTCGGGCGTTGATGGTACGGCCATTGGCAGGGAAGCCCCCCTCCAGCCGCATCACCAGGCTGCCGGTATGGGGATCCATGGAGCAGGCGGTGCGCTCCAACACCTGCTGACCACACCGACTGACCGAAATTAGCCCGCTGTGCCCAGAGCCTTTGGCCTGAAAGGAAGCCTGAGCCGCCTGGCGGCTAAACTGCCGGGTGAGCTCGTCTTGAAGGGCCACCCGGCAGCAGGCCGTCCCCCACAGCTCCGTCGGAAAACCTGCCTGAGTTCCGCTCAGGTGGACGCTCAACTGGGAGGGGGCGGCAAAGGGGTCACCCTGGACATGGTCTATGGACAGTACATACCCTGGGAACTGGTAGGTTCCACGGGTATCCTTGTAGGCAGGATAACTTTTCCGGTCAATCCGGGTAAGCAGGTCTTTCAGCTGGCTTGCACTCTGCATGGCGGCACCTCTCTCTGGGATGGTTTGAACTCTATTATAATGCGTGTTGAACAAAGCCGCAAGCCTTGAAAGCCAGGGCTTTCAGGGCCAAATGGCTTTGTTCAGGTGCAAGGTTTTCGGACAACTTGGTCCAAAAACCTTGCACCTTCCACTGGCACGTTTCAACGCGCCAGTGGAGATACGCATTGTAGCAATGGCTGAATTCCATAAAAGCGGTTCCTTTGAGCCGTTTTTATGGAATTGCGCGGCTGTGCCGCACGAATCAACCGCAAAGCGGTTTATTCAGCAGACATTATTATAGGTGACTGAGCCCGAAAACACAAGATGCCCTCTGAACTGGGCTGGCTTGTGGAACATATTCGTGGATGCTGGAGGGAGCTTCTGCCGAAAGGAATATTTTGCACTGAACTTTGCGTTATAAAATTGCACTGAACTTTGCGTTATAAAATCTCCTTGTCCCAAAACAAAATCAATGGTATAATAATTTGATTCACCCAATTTATTTTATCTTAGAGAGAAAAGGGAGTGCGGGATATGACCTATCAGGAAGAATTCATTCATTTCATGGTGCGCTCCGGCGTGCTTACCTTCGGGGACTTCACCACCAAGTCCGGGCGGAAGACCCCCTACTTCGTCAACACGGGAAACTATAAAACCGGCGCCCAGGCTGCCCGGTTGGGGGACTACTACGCCGCCTGTATCCAGGAGCGCATGCCCCATGGCATCACCGCCCTGTTCGGCCCGGCCTATAAGGGCATCCCTCTGGCGGTGACCGCCGCCGCCTCCCTGTACCGGAACTACGGCCGGGACCTGCCCTACTGCTTCAACCGCAAGGAGGTCAAGGACCACGGCGAAGGGGGCGCCATGGTGGGCTATCAGCCCCAGGACGGGGACGACATCGCCATTGTGGAGGACGTGGTCACCGCCGGCACCGCCGTGCGGGAGTCCATTGAGCTGTTCAAGCACGTGGCCAAGGTGAACATCAAGGCCCTGTTTGTCAGCGTGGACCGCATGGAGCGGGGCACCCGGGACTGCACCACCCTGGACGAGCTGCGGGAGGACTATGGCATCCAGGTCTGCCCCATCGTCACCATCCGGGAGGTCATCGACTGCCTGCACAACCGGCCGGTGGATGGAAAAGTCTACATCGACGACGGGATGCGGGAGCGGATGGAAGCGTATCTGAGCACCTATGGGGCAAGGTAAGCGGGAGGGCGTGTCCATCCACACCGGCCACCGGAAACGGGTCAAGGAGGAGTTCCTGGCCCGGGGGCTGAACGGCATGGCCGACCACCGGGTGCTGGAGCTGCTGCTGTTCTACGCCATTCCCCAGGGGGACGTCAACCCTCTGGCCCACGCCCTGGTGGAGCGGTTCGGTGGGCTGACGGGGGTGTTCAATGCCACCTATGAGCAGCTCAAGGAGGTCAAGGGCATCGGCGACAACGCCGCCACCCTTCTGCGGCTCATCCCGGCGGTGGCCGCCCGGTACATGGAGCTCAGCTCGGATGTGTCCGGCCAGCTCCTGACCAACTGGCAGTTCCAGGAGCTGCTCCTGCCTCTGTTCTTCGGGGCCCGCAACGAGCTGGCCTATCTGGTGTGCATGGATGCCAAGGACAAGCTCATCGCCTGCCGCCAGCTGGGGGAGGGTGTCCTGGATCAGGTGGGGGTGGCCAAGCGCAAAGTGGTGGAGACGGCGCTGGCCTGCAATGCCAGCCGTGTGGCCCTGGCCCACAACCATGTGTCCGGCGTAGCCCTGTTCTCTCCGGCGGATGTGCGCACCACCTTGGGAGCTGCGGGCGCTGCTGCGCCAGGTGCATGTGGAGCTGGTGGACCACTTCGTGGTGGCCGGGGGAGAGATGGTGTCCATGGCCGCCTCCGGCTATCTGTGTGAAAAATAGGAATTGACGGCGAACGCCTGTTCGAATATAATGGGGCTGAGTCATCGGCCGGAATGCCCGGGAGGATACGGCTTTCGGGCATTTTCCCATTTGCGGGCGGACGGAGGAGAGGAAAGGGGAGGACGGCGTATGCCAAACTTTGAGGTGGTCAGCGAGTACACCCCCAGCGGCGACCAGCCGGAGGCCATCGAGGCCCTGGCCCGGGGGATCGAACTGGGGCTGAGCGAGCAGACCCTGCTGGGGGTCACCGGCTCAGGCAAGACCTATACCATGGCCAAGGTCATCGAGGCAGTGCAGCGCCCCACCCTGGTGCTGGCCCACAACAAGACCCTGGCCGCCCAGCTGTGCGCCGAGTTCCGGGAGTTCTTTCCCCACAACGCGGTGGAGTACTTCGT
>CAJLWS010000022.1 GCA_905210385.1 uncultured Eubacteriales bacterium
GCCCATGAGGGAATAGGAAGTAAACAGCACCAACGTGTGGCCATGGGTGGCGTCCGCCAACCTGCAGATCTGTTCTGCCAGATACCTGGCCTCCATTTCACTGCCCATGGGCGTTTTCGGCAGGTCCCCCGGAATGTAAAGGATGCAGTTTTCCCGGTAGTTGAAGGGTGACTCCGCAATGAAATCTTCCAGCCGCCGGTTTGAAGACAGCCCCATGCGCTGCCGGGTCCGGTGAAAGCTGCCCCCAGCCATGAGGGTGCCGGAGGTGAGAATGGCGGGAATGTTGTTGCGCCAGAGCGCACGATTCAGCTGCTCCGGCATCTGCCGGCTGGCGGCGCATAGGCTTGGGCTGCCGGTCCTGTCGTATTGGATGTAAAGGATATAGCGGCGGTCCCCCGTGAAGAACAGGTTCAGCGCCTGCTCTGTTGTTCCCAGCCGGTGAAGGATCCACCGTGGCAGGTGGGGTGCTAACTGCTTTTGGAGCACCCGGAGAAGGGAGAGGCAATCCCGAAGGGCCGCTTCCCGTTCTGCGGTCAGCACAAAGGCAGTGCGCTGTGCTTCCTCCAGCAGCTCACCCCGGCACAGGGCGCCCATCAGCGCCCGGAACTTTTCCCGCAGATTCTGCGCCGCAAGGATATACTTCTCCTTTGTGAGCAGAGAGCAGAGTTCATGAAGATCCTCCGCCGACAGGCTCTGCCCGTACATCTGGCGGGCGGCATCCGGCAGCTTGTGGGCTTCGTCGATGACTAAAGCCCGGTAATCGTTCAGAAGGGGTCGCAGTTCCTGAAGCCGATGGGCTGCATCGGCCAGCAAATAGTTGTGGTTGCAGATCTGGACGAAGATCTCCGCACTTCGGGCCTCTTTCAAATATTGATGGTAGCGGCAGCTGTTCCGCAGCCGGCAGGTTTTCTCGCAGACCTTCGGAACGCACACCTGGCGGCGGTCAAAACCGCTCAGGCCGGTGACAGCGTCCAGGTCATAATTGCTTTGAAGGGAGAACAACGCTTTCCGCTGTTCCTCGTTTTTGTTCTTCCCCTTGACGGCCTCCAGCCGCTGGGCGAGACGGGCGTCGCAGACGAACCGCTCCTTCCCCTTGCGAACCATGGCCCGAATGGGCTTCGGGATGATATGGTTTTCTAAAAAGATGCAGGATAAGAATGGGATGTACTCTCCGATGATGGCGTCCTGCAGGGCCACACTGGAGGTGGAGACCACCACCGGCTGGGAACCGGCAGGCCCGGATGGATAAAACTTTTTCAAAAGGATGCAGGCGGTCAGGTAGGCGTAGGTTTTCCCGATCCCCACCCCTGCATCGCATAAGGCAATTTTATTGTGGAGCAGGGTGTCCAGCATGGCATGGCACAGGGCAATCTGTTCTTCCCGCACCGCCAGCCCGTTTTGAGGCAGAAGGATGCGGAAGATCCGCTCGATCTCACCATGGGCCTGCTCCTTCAGGTCTATGTTCATATCGGCACATTCTCCTTTGTGCGTTGGCGGCAAACTGATGCGGCGCAGTTTTCACTGCGCCGCACGGATTTACCGTCAACGACGACAATCTGAATTGATGGTTAGTTGATGTGATGTGCCGTATTTGCAACTCGCCCCCCGGCAACCTTGGGAACCGTGCGGGCAGGCTTGCAGTTTACAAGCCGTTCACTGGCTCTCCGAGGGTCTTGCTGATTACAACCCAGGGTCGGCCAACCCATCTGACGTGTGGGCAAACGGTATTGCGTATCATAATACTCCGGCCAGGGTCGTGGCAAAAAGGGCAACTGCCCCCTCTTTCCGGTCAAAAGGGATCGCTCGAAGCAACGACACAAGCTGCCATCCCTTTGGGGAGTGGCAGCTGTGCCGCAGCTTGTCATGGCGCTTTTTCCATCGTCGCTCGCCTGGACGGGAACGTACCCGCATGGCTGATATTGACTTTTCAAGCTACAGGTTGAACGTATTTCTTTTCCCCGTTCATCCCATAGCCCAGGAAAAAGGGCCGATAGCTTCACGCTTCAAAAAATTTTTTCAGTTTTTTTCTGAGACGCACCATCCGAAGGTTGACCGCCTTTTGTGTGAGGCCGGTTTTCTCAGCGATCTCATACCCGTTGTAGCCTGACATCTTCAAAAAGGCGATTTGGACGGTGAGCTTGTCCTCTTTGGAAAGGATACGCAGCAATTCCATATCCTCGATGCTGTCCATGAGGGATTCCACATCCTCGACGGGCAGTTCCAAGTCCTGCGCCGAAACCAAATCCACATAAGGCGACCACTCCACCTGCCGCTGCAGGTACCGGCGCTCCCGGTTGAATTCGGCCCAGTCGTATGTATGCAGGCGCTGGATGGTTTCCTCGTCCACACCCAGCTCCCGGAGTTTCTTTTCCTCTGCTTCCTTCCATTTGAGCCACTTCTTTTCGGCTCTGGCTTTGTTATAAGCCATGGCTGTTTCCTCCGATCAATCTGAAATTTGAGAAAATTCAGATTGTCGGGGGCGGCGGCCTGCCGCTATGAGTCCTTAGCCATGGCCTCCTTCCGCAAAAGCAAAAAAGGCGCACTCGTCCCTGGACGAATGCGCCGGATAAGGCCGGTTCACAAAAAATACGGCATGGCTGTTCAAGGCAAACGAGCCATACACGAAAAAAGGCTGCAGCTTCGGGTGAAGCTGCAGCCCTAATTTTATAATGCGGTGTTTTTTGCCGCATTGCCGACAACCCCTCTGCTTGGGGAAAGTCGACAATGTTTCTTCACCCCCCAGTTTCCTAAAAAATTTTAGTCAAAGAAGAATATTAAAGAAGTTCGATTCCCGTCTGGGAGATAATCGGGCAAGCTAAGGAAGGTGAATGCGGTAGTCCATCCGCCCATGCGGGTTCAATGTTCGGAAAAGAACTTTGACCGAACCTATATGCAGACAGGATATGCAAAAAGCCGGGGGCATAAGAATGCCCCCGGCTTATGCTATACTGAACTGCGGTAAATGCCGTTTATCAGACCGCAGCGCTCATATTGAAAGAAGGATTTTAGCTATTCCCTTCATTTCAGCACACCTTATTCCATGGTCCACGGGCGACGGTTATCATAGTCCAGCAGATCCTTCAAATCCTCTGCTTGCTGCTTAGCATATCGGGCAGCATAATCACTATCCCCGCCTAAATTCATGTGGTTGGCTCCTCCCCAGACTTTCAGAGTCGTAAACACTCCCGCCTGGATCAACTTCGAGGCATATATCATGCAGGGATCCACGCTCGGATCTGATTCTGTCGTATATATGACAGTGGGGGGAAGGCCAATGCATTCATCCACAGTGGCATTATTGGCAAATGCCTCCGCAGGAACATCCTGTGGCAACATCCGGCCAAGCCATGCCTTGCTGGTGAGATAAACACCACGTCCATCCCAACCATTGCTGATTACATGGCTGGAGGGGTAAATGGGGCGATTGTCAGGAATCGGGAAAACAGCGAAACAACCTCTCGGATTATAGTGGTATTTTTTCAACCTGTGGCACAGGGCCAGTGCCAAATGTGCACCTGAGCTAAATCCCAAAAGTACGATTTTATCCTTGTTGATTTGCAATTCGTCGGCATGTTCCACAATGTGCTGATACATCGCGTGCAAGTCATTGATGGCAGCAGGATACTGGCCGTGTTCGTCAAATATTGTCCTGTAGTATGCGCTGATTACAACGGCATTATTATGATCCGCAATCGGTGTTGCATCTGGCCAACCGACAGAACAAGTGGTCAATGCTCCGCCCGGAATGATGAGAACGCAGGGATATTTTTTCCCCTCTTTAAACCCCGTGGGGCGAATCATTTCACCCTGTACAGGGACCGCATACTCGACATCCTTAAGCCCCTCAGCCTGAATCATGATAACGCGCTCATTCTTTTGCGAGGCGGCTTTCATCTGCTCTGTTGCCGCCAAAGCACTGTCTCTGCGCGTTTCAAACGGGATATCTTCATTCATTTGGAAAGATACGATACCTGAATCTTGTGCATGGGTCGCCTCATGGAACTCTCTAAGCGAAGGATGCATAAAACGGGAGTCGTCTCTGATTTTGTACATTTCCTCTGGTTTCATTGAAAACTACCTCCTATTAAAATCTGGATTCTCTGATTTTTACAGTTCCAACTCGTCTGTTTCGACCTCGATGTCCTCCTCATCACTCAGCTTGTCCGCCAGGTCACTTCCCAACTCACAGCTGGCTGCATCTGTCCGAATTGACAGGCTGTTCCTTTTTAGGTCAAATTCTTTTCCACTGTTGATCGCATACAGGCTCGCCGCCATCAACCCATCCAGCTCCCGCACCGCAGGGCAGATCAGAATGAACTTGTTTTCCGCCACATATTCCTTCAACGTGGTCAGGTCACTGTCCGCAGTATAAACTGTATTTGTCAGATAAATCGCGCCTTGATAGGTAGTCGGGATAATCTGCGTGGAGGGTGGGCTTGGAATTACCACCTTCTTCTCCTCGTGAGGCGGGGCAATGATAATACCCTTTGCCCCTTCCGCTTCATAGGGGATTACTCTTACATTCGAGATGTCAGCCATTGTTTTTCTCCTTTCACCGTCAAGGTTATTAGCGCTTGCAATGAAATAATTTATTTCTCCGTCCACGGGCGGGAAAAGTCATACTTTAGGGCCATGTCGATGTTATAGTCATCGCCCTGAGCCATGAGCGCACCCAGCGGGGTGCTGGGGTCAGTGGTGTTGTGGTTGCAGCCGCCCCACACGTGGTAGTCTACAAAGACGTTGGCGGCATGGAGCTTGCGGCAGAAGTCCAGCGTGGCATCGCGGCTGCCGTCCATCTCGCCGATGATGGGGAACCAGGTGGGCGGGAAACCGATGCAGTCCTGCACTGTGGCCCGGCTGGGCAGGGCCTCAGGGGGCAGAGCGGGGTCACCGAAGTGCTCGCCCAGCCACTTCTGCATGGTCAGGCGGATGCCCTCCGCATCCCAGGCGTCCACCGTGCCCGTCTCTTGATTGCGGAAGGAGAAGGTGCCCGACTGATTTGCGTTGACATCGTCCACGATGGGCAGCGAGGAGACAATGCCCCGGGGCTTGATGCCATACCGCTTCAGCCGGAATCCCAGGCAGAGCGCCAGCATGGCGCCGGAACTGAAACCGTGAATTACAATCTTGCCCGGGTCGATGTTCAGCTCGTCCGCGTGATCCAGGACATACTGATAGGCAGCATGGCAGTCGTTGACCGCGGCGGGATAGGGCGCCTCCACGCAGGTGCGGTAATTCATGGACACCACCACCGCCTTATGGTGCTTGCACAGGGAGGCCAGCATCCCGATGTAGTACTCATAGGAGCCTGCGATGTACAGCCCGCCGCCGGGGATCTCCACGATGCAGGGCAGCTTTTCCCCGGGCTGGAGCTCCACATTCTTGGGAATGCGCAGGCAGATTTCCGCCTCCATATCCGGCTCCTCCGGGCAGCCGGGTGCCTTGACAAAGCGCCACTCGCCGCTGGCCTTCCGCTTTTCGCTCTCATTGGCCAGCGCGTCATCCAGCAGCAGCTGCCGCTGGTCCCGCCGGTCCGCGATGTTTTCCGCAGGATCCTTATCCCGCATCTCAAAGAAGGTGTTGAGCAGCCCTGGCACCGCCCAGTTGGCGCCGCCCAGGGCATCGGGATGGGCCCACTTCTTATCGCTGCGGTTATCCTGCCTGAGATGGAGCAGATCTTCCATTGATTCAGCCCTCCGTTTCTGTTGTCTCTTCGGTTAGCCAGGCCCGGCGCATATCATACTTGAGCAGGTCCTGGATGTTTCCGTCCACAATGCTCTGGAACCGCTGGTGCATTTCATTCTCCGGAGATGAGTTGTTCAGCGTAGCGTGGCAGCAGCCGCCCCACTGGTGCAGCTCCGCATAGACGCCGGCGGCATAGAGCTTTTTCATAAAGGTGATGGCCGGGTCACGCCCGGCATCGCTCTCCGAGGTGTGGATGATTACGGGACACAGCCCTTGGCACTGCTGGAGCGTGGCTCGGTCCACCAGGGCCTCCGGCCCCAGCTGGAGCTTGGCGTAATCCGCCCGCCCAAAGTACTGGGTAAGCACCTTGTGCATCTGAGCGCTGTCCCAGTTGTCGCTGACGTAGTGATTGGACAGCTCCTCCATATTGTCCTCAAAAATGGGGTCCAGGGCCACCACACCCCGGGGGTGGTAGCCATAGCGTTTAAGCCGGAAGGCAAAGGAAAGGGACAGGTAGGCCCCGGCACTCAGCCCGGAGATGACCACCTTGTCTGGATTCACATTCAACTCCCCGGCGTGCTCCACCATCCACTGGTAGGCGGCATGGCAATCGTTGATGGCCGCCGGATACTGGGCGTCCAGACTGCTACGGTACCACGGGGAGACCACAATGCAGTTATACTTGTAGCAGTACTCCTCAATGGGCCCCATGTAAGGAGTTCCATAGAGCATAGCCCCGCCGGCGATATAGAAGATGGTGGGCATCTTCTTGCGGCGCTTTTTGGGCATCCGCACTGTCACCCGGACCTGATGATCGGGCTCCTCGGGACAGCCTGGAACATAGAAGTCCTTTGTCTCCCCCTGCTCGGCGTACTCCGGGTGCTCCGCGAAGAAGGCGCCCTTGCCCTCCTCCAGCGCCGTGTAGGTCTTGTTCCGGGAGTTTAGACGCTTTTCCAGGGGCTTTTCCGGGTTGAGCAGCTTATCCACTGTCGCCCGGCCATCAATGTAGTACTCTTCCTCCAGCCCTGGGTGGGCCCATTTGGGGTCGTTGCGGTCAAACATCTGCAATTCGGTCATGGTTTCACCTCTTTCTGCGGGGCAGGCAGTGGTTCAGGCCAGCCGCTTGGCCAGCATATCCACTGTGTCTCCGATGGTCGCCTGGTCCGCCAGGTCGTCATACCCCAGATCATCCTCCAGATCCAGGTTCTCCCCAATGAACAGCCCGGTTTTGAGAACCTTGGAAGAAGAGTAGTTCCCCAATGCCTTGTACTCAGTGCTCTCGCTCAGGGTGCTTTTGTCCACGGCATAGGCCTCGGCCACAGCGTCGAGCACGCCGTCTAAAATCGTTGCACGGTCCATAATTGATCTCCTTTGTTCTTTTTTAGTGTAGGCGGAGGCCTCCGGCCCTCGCCTTACTCCGTCTTGCCGGCATCAAGTTCGTCATCCCAGGCCCAGGGGCGGCGCATATCATACTGCATACAGTTTTGCAGATCGCCGTAGAGGTTGTTCCAGAATCGCTCGGCCATGCCGGTCTTGCGGGCATAGTAGAGGGTGGCGTGGGCCGCGCCCTCCCAGACGTGCAGGGAGCAGGGCACCCGGGCGGCATACAGTTTCTTGGCAAACTCGATGGTTCCGTCCCGGTCCTGGTCGGACTCGCCCACATTTAAGAAGATGGGGCACAGGCCCTTGCACTCGTCGATGCTGGCGTGGTTGGCAAAGGCCTCGGGGCCCAGGTAGTTGGTGCCGGTGTTCTCCCAACCCACATAGGCGGCGAACATGATGTGGGCGCGAGTGGCGTCGCAGGGGTCCTTGATGATCTTGCTGGACTCAAAATAATTGCGGTCATCCACCATAGGATCATTGACCACACAGCCCCGGGGCCGGTAGCCATACCGCTTCAAACGGAAGGCGGTGCATAGGGCCAGGTGGGCGCCGGTGCTCTCACCGAAAATAACCACATTATCCGGGTCAATGTTCAGCATCTCCGCGTTCTCCACCATCCACTGATAGCCGGCGTGGATCTGATTGATCTGGGCGGGGTACTGGGCATCCAGCGGGGTGCTGTAATGGGGCACTACAATGGAGCAGTTGAACTTCTTCGGCCAGCGCAGGATTTCGTTGTACAGCCCAGGATGATGGGTGAAGAAGGCGCCGCCCATCACGTAGAAGATCACCGGGCGGGGCTTCTCGCTCTTCTCGTTGGTGATCATGGCGGAAACGGTGCACTCCTCATCAGGGTTCTCCGGGCACCCCTTGATCTGGAAGGTCTCCAGGTGGCCGTAGTTGCTGCCCTCCTCCTTGGAGTCGGTGCCGGCAAAGGGGTCGAAGCCCTTGCTCTTATACATCTCCACGGAAGCGGCGGTGAGCTTCTCAAGGCGCTTTTTGCGCTTCTCCAGCGGCACGCTGTCATCGCACAGCATATCAATCATATCGGCGTTTCCCGCCACCCACCACTTGACCAGCTCGGGGTGGGACCACTTAACGTCCTGCCGGTTGTCCCGGTCACGGCCATAGGCCTTTTCCTTCAGATTCGGCTTCACAATAGGCATATTCTTTTCCTCCTGTCAGTGGTTGTTTTTTGCTTGCCGTCCTGCTCAAACCTGGGCAGCCACAATAATGGCTACCCCCATGATGTCATCCACGGACGAGCCTCGGGAGAGATCGCTGACCGGCTTGGCAAACCCCTGAAGCAAGGGCCCGTAGGCCTTGCCCCCTGTGAGGCGCTGGGTCAATTTGTAGGCGATGTTTCCCGCATCCAGATCCGGGAAAATTAAAATGTTGGCGCGGCCCTGGAGGACGTTGTCCGCCCCCGCCTTTTTGGCCGCGACCTCTGCGTCCAGCGCCGCGTCGCCCTGCAGCTCACCGTCCACCTTTAGGTCGGGCCGCTGCTGCTGCACCAGGTGGAAGGCATCCACCACCTTGGTCACATCCGGGTGCTTTCCGCTGCCCTTGGTGGAGAAGGAGAGCATGGCCACCCGTGGCTCCCAGCCCAGCAGGCGCACCGCGCTGTTGGCGGTGGTAATGGCGATGCTGGCCAGCTCCTCCGCATCCGGATTTGGGACCACGCCGCCGTCGGCATAGATGATCAGCCCGTCCTCGCCCCCTTTCCAGTGGGGGATGTCCATCAGGAAGAAGCTGGAGGCCGCTTTCACGCCCTGGGCCAGGCCAATGTACAAATTGGCGGCCAGAATCACATCACCGGTGGAGTAGGTCAGGCCGGCCACCATGCCGTCTACCTCTCCGGTGTGCACCATGGCTGCCCCGTAGTTAAGGGGCTTTTTCAGCTGGCGGGCGATCATCCGGGCGGGCATATCCAGGATGGGCTCATACTCGGCGGCCCACTGGGCTGCCTTGTCCCCTTGCTGGGTGTGGTCCACGATGGTCAGCTGGCTGGTGTCGATGCCAAAACCGCGGATCTGCTCCTCATTGCCCAGAATGACCGGGCGGATGACCTGGTCCCGGGCCAGTCGGGCCGCAGCCTCGATGATTTTGGGTTCTCCGCCCTCGGGGAATACCAAGGTGGGGCACACGCCCTTGGCCTTCTCCCGCAGGCTCTCCATAATGTCCATCACTTCACCCCGGTACTCATGACCACGCCAGCCCGGGCCACCACGTTTCCGTCCTTCAGCACATAGGCGCAGGGGGCGTTGAGCACGGTGAGATCCTGGTCGGGATTGCCGTCGATCACGCACAGATCCGCAGTCTTACCAACCTTGATGGTGCCCTTTTTCTTGTCCTGCTTGACAATCTTGGCGGAGTTGATGGTGGCCTGCTTGAGAAGCTCCACGTTGGAAATACCAGAATCGGCGCGGGCAAGGAACTCCACGGCGGGCAGCTTTTTGAAATCCTTTTGGAAATCATCGGTGCCCCAGCCGATCAGAACGCCGGCCTCATGGGTCAGGCGCAGCGCCTCGATGGCCCCGGCGTGTACCGTCTCATAGGTGGGCCAGGACTGCTTCCAGCCCACATAGGTGGCGGCCACAGTGGGTACATAGTTGGTCTTGAAGCCGTGCTGCACCATCCGCTGCACGTTGTCCTGATTCAAGTAATAGCCATGCTCCAGCGTATAGCACTCGGCCTCAATGATAGCCTCGTCAGACTCCACGCAGGTGCTGTGGGCGGCCACATAGGACCCCTCCTTCTGGGCTGCCTTGGAGAACTCCATGATCTCCTCGGGATACCAGAGGAACCGGCCCAGGGCGTCCTGGTCGCATTTGACCACTTCCTTGCGGGTGGAGCCGCAGACCTTGATAAAGTCGGCGCCCTCCGCCAACTGGCGGCGGACCTCCCCCTTGATATCGGAGATGTCCCGGATGGGGTGCCCGTAGCACGCGCAGGAGCTGTAGATATCCAGCAGTTTCTCATCTGGGAAGTGGGGTGAGAAGGACGGTCCGCACGCCAGGATATTTGGCCCCTGGACCACGCCGGCCTTCACCGCGTCCCGCAGCTGAATGGCGGTGTTGCAGATGGACCCGCAGTCCCGGATGGTGGTGTAGCCATAGCTCATCAGGCAGTTGGCAAAGTTGACACTGCGCAGCATATGATCGGACAGGCTGTAGGCGTGGAGGGTGGGGAAGCTGTTCTTCTCCCAGTACAGGTGCTCGTGCAGGTTGTACATCCCAGGGATCACAGTCTTTCCAGCGCAGTCGATGACCTCCTCCCCGGCGTATGTGCCACCGGCGGGCAAAATCTCGGCGATCTTCTTCTTCTCAATGCGGAGATCGGCCATTTCCTCCTGAATCCCCTCGCACAGCTCGGGGATCAGACGGCAATTTTTCAGAATCACTTCTCAGCGCTCCTTTCACTTTTGATGGTATCATCATAGCAAATCCGGCTTATCGGTTCATCGTCGCTCACAGCCCAAGTTTTTCGGATTTCTTCGTCGCCATCCACAATAGGCCACGTCGATCTCCCCGTTTGAGATTGACATTTTTGCCACAAGCCTTTATACTCATTGTATATTTCTCCTTATTTGTTGGCACGTGGCGCCGGACTGGCGCGGGCTGTCTTTTGGTTTTGGGAGGTGCGTGCAAATGACAGTTCGAGAACTTTTGGCCACTGACTTTCTGCGCGGGGCCAAGCTTTTATCTGGGAAGGACAGTATCGACAGGGAATTCAGCTGGTGTACCCCGGACCCTTCGGTTGATTTTGGTGGGGAGATGTGGATGCTGTCCGACCTGCTGCTGTTCTATGTGGGGCGCTCCCCCCGAGACTCCTGGGAGTCCTTTCTGGACCGGGTGCTGCACATGGACGCCTGTGGCCTCATCTTCCTGGGGAAGTCCTGGGAATTGATCGGCGTGCCCGATTCGGCCATCCGGTATGCGGACGAGCACAAGCTGCCCCTCATCTGGGTGCCCAGCAATATGAGCGTCACCCGCTTTATCAAGCGGGTGTTCCCCTATCTGGCCATCTCGGTGGAAGGGGAATACTACCGAGAGGCGTGGCTGAAAAAGCTGTGCTACACGAACGACCAAATCTTTGACGAGCTCACCGCCGCCAACTACGGCTACAACCGGGATTACAGCTACTACTGCCTGCTGCTCCGGCTGCGGGTCACCCCGGGCTCCGGCCTGCTGCCAATTGAGCAGCGGCTGGGCACGGCCTATGAATTTTTGTCTGGGCGCTTTTCTCAGCAGGAGGCCAAAATGCTGGCCTTTGCCGATGGGGACACCTTGGTGTGCTTTCTCCCTTTCCAGCGCCCGGTGGACCGAGGCAAGGCAAAAGAGCGCATCACTGCGGCCATCGCAGACCTGAAGCAAATGAACCGGGAGTGGAAATGGCGGGCCAGCGTGGGCACCCAGTCAGACGGCATCGACACAATGGGCCAGAGCTTTCTGAATGCCACAAAAACCGCCCAGCTCATCCAACGGCTGGATGTCCACCAAAAGGTGAGCTTTTACGCTGACTGGCATATGCATATGCTGCTTTTACGGGGGCCGGAATCTGATTTGCAGACGTTTATGATGGATACATTACATCCGCTAATCCACGATAAAGAACTTATGAACACCCTGACGGTATACCTCACCTTTGGGGAAAATCTAAAGGTCACAGCGGAAAAAATGTACATTCATATCAATACCTTGAAATACCGCATCAATAAAATTCGAGACATTTTAGGTTGTGATCTAACCGACACCACCACCCGGTTCCGGCTGCGCATGGCCATTACGATTTACCGCTACCTCAACGGCAGCAAGGCCGCATAGGCTCTCCACGGCAGGGAGGCCCTGTAACCTACGCAAGAGGCAGTTGGGCGCGAGAAGTTTCTTCTC
>CAJLWS010000023.1 GCA_905210385.1 uncultured Eubacteriales bacterium
GGCTGCCGGGCAGTTGGGAGGCGCTTTGGCCAGGGTCATCGAAGAGACCTACCAGTCCCTCACCGACCTGATGGCTCACTTCCACGCGGTGCTGGACTACCCTGACGAAGATATCGAGCCCTTTCAGGCCGCCGAGATCTCCAGCACCCTGGCCGCAGCCGCAGCCAAGCTGGACCGGTTGGCAGGCAGTTACCGCCGAGGCCGGGCCCTCATGGAGGGCGTTCCCTGTGCTATCATTGGGCGGCCCAACGCAGGCAAGTCCACCCTATTCAATGCCCTGCTGGGCTATGACCGGGCCATCGTCACCCCCATTGCCGGCACCACCCGGGACACGGTGGAGGAGCGGCTGAACTTGGGCGGTGTGCTGCTGCGGCTCATTGACACCGCCGGCCTGCGGGACGCGGACGACCAGGTGGAGCAGCTGGGAGTGGAGCGCAGCCGAGCCGCCGTGGAACAGGCGGAGCTGGTGCTGGTGGTATTAGACGGCAGCCGTAATCTCACCCAGGAGGACCGGGATGCGCTGGACCTGGGGCTGAGCGCCCCCCGGTGCGCGGTCATCCTGAACAAGGATGACCTGCCTGGGCAGGAAGGGCCGCAGTTGCCCAAGCTGCCCCCTCAAGTGCCGGTGGTCCGCCTGTCCGCCCTTACCGGAGAGGGAGTGGACCAGTTGGAGCTGGCGATGGAGAACCTCTTCCCTGATGATTCGGGCATGCGTCCCGGTGCCCTGCTCACCAACGCTCGGCAGGTTCAAGCCGCTCAGCAGGCCCGGCAGGCGGTGTCCCAGGCCGCCCAGGCCCTCCAGAATGGAATGCCCCCCGATGCGGTCCTCTCCGACGTGGAGCAAGCCCTGGCTGCCCTGGGCGAGCTTACCGGCCGGGTGGTGCGGGAGGATGTCACCGCCCGCATCTTCGAACGCTTTTGTGTGGGAAAATGACCGCACCCCGAGAACAGCAGACACTGTTTTCGGGGTGTTTTCTTTTTTGCTGAGAACTACTCTTTTGAATTTTCGCAGAATTACTCAACGTTTGGGATCTGTTTTTCCACAGCAGGCATTTCATCCGGCTGTTCCTCCCGCCGCCTGGCCTTCCCTTTCGCCAGCAGCCAACCGGCGGTGAGGGCCGTAAAGGGGGCCACTGTCACCAACCCGAAAGAGCCGATGACGGTGTGTATAATCTCCGCCGCAACATAC
Source organism: uncultured Eubacteriales bacterium (assembly GCA_905210385.1). Taxonomy (GTDB): domain Bacteria; phylum Bacillota; class Clostridia; order Oscillospirales; family Oscillospiraceae; genus Enterenecus. The sequence goes on from CAJLWS010000023.1 coordinate 1,190, forward strand.
TTATAGTTGAGCAGGTTGTCCAGAGGAGTGCCCTGGGCCATGAATACCATAAGCAGGGCGATGTAACCGCCCGAGTAGGCGAACAACAGGGTGGTGGTCATGGTGCCCATGGCCGCCCGGCCCACATTGAGACCGGATTTCACCGCCTCCCGCCAGGGCAGATCGGGGCGCTTTTCCACCACCTCGTGGACGGCGGAAGTGATATCCACACTCAGGTCCATTACTGCCCCCGAAGCCCCAAGGAAAATGGATGCCATATAGATCTGGGTCAGATCTAGGTGCTGGTAGCCGGAGTAGAGCAGGCTTTCGGAATAGGACATCACCGCACCATGTATCTGGAACAGGTCGGTGAAAATCACGCCCAGTACGCAGGTGACCAGGATGCCCAGGAAGGAGCCGGACACCGCCGCGGCGCACCGCCGGTCGAACCCATACACCAGGGCGATGATGAGCACCGTGAGGAACAGGGTGATGGCAAGCCCCACCCAGATGGGGTTGTATCCCCGCAGATAGGCAGGCACCAGGACCTTCCACATCGTGAGGATGGTCAGGACAAAGGAGGCCAGGGCTCGCACCCCGGTACGCCCGGCAAAGAGGATGAGAAATACTGCGAAGGCGGCCGCCAACAGTGCCTCCCAGCCCAGCCGATAGTGGTCACTCATGGTGACGTTGGTAATCACATCCCCGTCATGGCTTACCACGACCAGAGCGGTATCTCCTGGCGCGAACAGCTTGTCCTGCTCCAGGGAGCCGTTGAGCATGTTCACTCCGGTAACTGTCCTGCCTTCAAACAGGCCATCGGTGATCTCCAACTGACACAGCTGTTCCCCGGAGCGCACCAGACCGGTATCAATGATGGCGGAGTTGTCCACACTCAGCACCCGGGCTGTACACCGTTCCGCTTGCTGGTAATCCAGCGCCCCCTCAAACCCTGTAGGTAGCAGCAGTAAAACCACGATGGCCAGCAGGCATACCAACACGGGGGCATGGTAACGAGCCCGCTCCTGATTCAGCAATTTTCTCATATCCAACGATTCTCCTTCTATCTGTTGCGGTCCATGACAATGACACTTCAGCAAGAACCCATCACAAGCCGTCTTCGCCCCAGGCAACTTTCTCCCGCCAAAAACCATGTTTTGACACGCACAAGCCACCCCAATCCCGCAGGACCGGGGCGGCTTGTAAGTCAGCTTGCCGGATGTAACGTGTGGTTCAGGCCACGTCCAGCATATCGGCCAACTTGCTGTAGATCTCTGTATTGTCGTAGTAACCGTTGAACACCTCGGCGTTTACACCCTGGGCCAGCACTGCTACCGGCAGGCCGGTGTGGCTATAGGAAGTAAAGGAGATGCCGGACTTGTTGTTGATGATATGGGTGATGGTGACAGATAAGGGCTCATAGGTGCCGTAGAGCACATACTCCTCCTGCTCATACTGGCTGGCGGCAGTGCCGTTGATGCTCTTCTCATAGGCGGCCCGCAGCTGCTCCAGCTCATACTCGGTGAGTACCAGCTTGTCATCCGCCTCACCGTCCACCTTCAGGCCGAAGAGCTCCTCGATGTCCACCAGCACATCCTCGAAGGAGGTCTGGTTCTCCTTATAGTTCGCCACATAGTCACTGTCGTACTTGGCAAAGGAGATCTTCTGGCTCTCCAGCAGATCCAGATAGGTATCATAGTCGGTGCCGGCAAACCCAATGGTCAGGCCGCCGGTCTCGTGGTCGCCAGTGACCAGGATCAGAGTCTCATCGGGGTGCTCCTCAGCAAAGTCGATAGCCACCTGGACAGCGTCAGCCAAAGCGATGGTGTCGTGAATGGTGGAAGCGGCGTCGTTGGCGTGGCAGGCCCAGTCGATCTTGCCACCCTCGCACATCAGGAAGAAGCCGTCCTCGTCGTCGCTCAGGACCTCGATGCCCTTTTCCACATAGTCGGCCAGGGACCACATATCCTCGGTGCGGTCCAGCTCATAGGCCATGGCGTCGGAGTCGGCCAGGTTCTCGTCAATGAGGATGGCCTTTTCCGTGTCGGCGCTCACTGCCTCGGCCTCAGCGTGGGTCTTGGCCACAGTGTAACCTGCCTCAGCGGCCAGCTCGTAGAGATCATCCTGATCGCCCTCGCTGCCGGTGGGAGAGAGCAGGCCGCCGCCGGCGAAGTATTCAAAGCCAGACTCGATGAGCTCCAGGCCGATCTCGTAGTAGCTGGACCGGCTGGCCTGGTGGGCATAGAAGGCGGCGGGGGTGGCGTGGTTGAGGTTGACCGAGGTAATAACGCCTACCGCGTAGTCCTTCTGGCTGTGGAGCTTCTCAGCAATGGTCTCATACTCGATGGTGCCTGTCTCGTCCACGTTGATGGAGCCGGAGTAGGTCTTATAGCCGGTGGCGATGGAGGTGGCGGTGGAGGCGGAGTCGGGAGCGAAGGAGTTGGAGTCGAAGGTGACGGCGGAGCCGGCGGCCTCGAAGTTCATAAAGTTGAGGTAGCTGGGGCCGTCCAAAATGGCGCCTCCATTGTCGTCCAGGCTGGGCTGGGCCTGCCAGTAGTCCTCGTCTTCCAGCGCGCCCAGGTAGTCGGCAGTGGACTGAATCTGGGGGTAGCTCATACCGTCGCCAATGAACAGGAATACATATTTAGGGGCGGTTAACTGACCCGCATCCTGCTCCTGAACCTGCTGGCTTGGGGTGGCGGAGGGCTCGGCAGAGCCGGGGTTTTGCGCGTCGGCCGCGCAGCCGGCCAGCAGACCGAATAGGCTTGCGCCGGCCAGAAGTGCGGCGACTTTCTTCTTGCATTTCATAACAGGGGATCTTCCTTTCTTCTTGTTGCGGTGGGCTAAACCCGCACTTATGGTACAGGAAGTTTTCCCTGTTAACCAGCAAGAGCATGTAAAAAAGATCCCATGAACGTGAGGCCTGCGTAAAAAAACAGCAAGAAACGGTTGGCCTGATTTCTCTGCTGCGTCAAAAAGACAAGACAGCGGCAAAAAACTGGGGACAAATTGTACAGAGCGGCAAGGTGACGCCCCCCCAGACCAGGGCTCCTTTGCGAGCTAGTCAAGAACGGGAGGCGTGAGTTTCAAATTCTCTGTCAAGGAAAAGGGCGGAGGGATTGCTTCTCCCTCCGCCCGCTAGCGCATCGTTTCCCTTACCGAGTTATGGCGTAAAATCCCCGGATTCATCCATGGAAGCGTCAAAGCTCTTGCTTCAACTGATACAGTAAATTCAACGCCTCGATGGGCGTTAACGTCTCTACAGCGGTGTTGCGCAGGGTATTCAGCACCTGCGTTCCAGCCAAGTCGCCCAGGGACACCTGGTCCTCCTGGCGCTCCGGCAGGTTAGGCCGGGGGGCTGCCCCGCCCTGGGCCTCCAGCTGGGCCAGGATTTCCCGGGCCCGGTTGATCACCCGGCCCGGCACGCCCGCCAGCTTGGCCACCTCGATGCCGTAGCTCTGATCCGCGCCGCCGGGGATGATCTTGCGCAGGAACACCACGTCGTCCTTGCGCTTCTTGGCGGCAATGTGGTAGTTCCTCACCCCGGAAATCTCCTGCTCCACTGCCGTCAGTTCATGATAGTGGGTGGCGAACAGGGTTTTGGCCCCCAACCGATTTTTATCCGCGCAGTACTCCAGCACTGCCCGGGCGATGGACATGCCGTCGTAGGTAGAGGTGCCCCGGCCGATCTCGTCCAGGATGAGCAGGCTGTCCGCCGTGGCCTCCCGGAGCGTCTGGGCCACCTCGGTCATCTCCACCATGAAGGTGGACTGGCCTGCCCCCAGGTCGTCGGAGGCCCCGATCCGGGTGAACACCCGGTCCACCACCCCGATGCGGGCGGACTTGGCGGGGACGAAGGAACCCATCTGGGCCATGAGCACGATAAGGGCAACCTGGCGCATGTAGGTGGACTTGCCCGCCATGTTGGGCCCGGTGATGATGGCCAACCGGTTATCCCCCCCGTCCATCTCGGTGTCGTTGGGGACAAAGAGACTGCTTTTCAGCATCTTCTCCACCACCGGATGGCGGCCGTCCTTGATCTGAATGACCCCGCTGGCGTCCACCTGGGGCCGACAGTAATCGTTGTCCACCGCCACAGCGGCGAAGGAGAGCAGCACGTCCAGCTGGCCTACGCCCGCAGCTGCCTGCTGCACCTGGCGCACCTGACCTGCCGCGGCCTGCCGCAGGTCGCAGAACAGCTGGTACTCCAAGGCGGTGATCCGGGTCTGGGCGGAGAGAATGTCATGCTCCAGGTCTTTCAGTTCCTGGGTGATGAACCGCTCACAGTTGCTCAAGGTCTGCTTGCGGATATAGTCCTCGGGCACCAGGGCGTAGTTGGACTTGGACACCTCGATGTAGTAGCCGAATACCTTGTTGTAGCCCACCTTCAGGTTCTTGATGCCGGTGCGCTCCCGCTCCCTCCCCTCGATGGCGATGATCCGGTCCGCCCCGTGGTCAATGAGGTCCCGCAGCTGATCCACTTCCCCGTGGTAGCCCGGACGGATAAAGCCCCCCTCCCGGATGGTAAAGGGCAGCTTGTGGTCGGCGTCCTCATCCATAATGGCCCCGTCGATGAGGGCCTGCAGCTCCTCCAGACCGCCCAGGCTGTCCGTCACCTCGGCCAGCATCCGCCCGGACAGCCCCTCCATTTTGCCCAGCAGCTCGGGCAGTACTCCCAGTCCCTGGGCCAGCAGCTTCATGTCCCGGGCGTTGGCGCTGCCATACACCACCTTGCCGATGAGCCGCTCCAGGTCGGGTACCTGGCGCAGGCTGAGAGCCAGCTCCTCCCGGGCCACGGTGTGCCGCACCAGCGTATCCACTGCGTCCTGCCGCCGGGTGATATCTCCGGGGGCACGCAAGGGCCGCTCAATCCAGGCGCGGATCATCCGGTGCCCCATGGCCGTCCTGGTCCGGTCCAGAACCCACAGTAGGGAGCCCCGCTTCTCCTGATTGCGCAGGGTCTCGGTGAGCTCCAGGTTGCGCCGGGCAGTGAGGTCCAGCTCCATGTACTGCCCCTCGGGCTCCTCCTCCAGCACCAGGGGGCCCAGATGGCTCAGGTCGGTCTTCTGGGTCTGGGCCAGGTAGTCCGCCAGGGCGCCCGCCGCCCGGAGACCCAGCAGCTTCCGGCTGCCCTCCGGAGGCAGGGGCTCCTCCTCCAGCCACAGGCCGCAGGAAATCAGCGCCTTCCGGGCCCGGTCCGTCCGGAAAGGGCCGTCCTGGCCGGGCTGGCACAGGCAGTCCAGCCGGTCCCGGAGGAACGCCGTCACCTCCTCCTGGCTCTCGGCGCCGGGGGAGAGAATGGCCTCGCTGGGCAGCCAGGCGGACAGCTGGTTGAGCAGCTTGGCCTGGGCCCCCTCCCCCTGGAAGGCACAGGCGGCGAACTGCCCGGTGGACAGGTCGCACCGGGCCAGGGCATAGTCCTCCCCGTCGTGGTACACCGCGCAGATGAAGTTGTTGCGGCTCTCGTCCAGCATCACGTCGTCCATGGCGGTGCCCGGGGTGACGATGCGCACGATGTCCCGCTCCACCAGCCCCTTGGCGGTAGCCGGGTCCTCCATCTGCTCGCAGATGGCCACCTTATACCCCCGCTTGATCAGCCGGGCAATATAGCTCTGGGCGGAGTGGTAGGGCACGCCGCACATGGGCACCCGATCCTCCTCCGGCTTGTTCCGGTCCCGGGTGGTGAGGGTCAGGCCCAACTCCTCGGCGCCGATCTTGGCGTCCTCGTGGAACATCTCGTAAAAGTCACCCAGCCGGAAAAAGAGCAGGCAGTCCGGATTCTCCTGCTTCATCTTCAGGTACTGGCGCATCATGGGGGTCAGTTCTGCCATAGGGAAATCCTCCCGTCCTCTCTCTTAGGAAAGACTGCGGCCCGGATCAGTCCGAGCCGCCGAAATCGGTAATTACGTAGACATAGCGCACGCTGTCCAGGTCGGCCGCCGGTTCCACCTGGGCGTACCGGCTTATGCCGTCCGCCTCGGTAAACAGCCCGGTGACATTGCCCACCACCAGCCCTTCGGGAAACACCTCGCCCAAGCCCGAGGTGATCACCTGGTCCCCGGACACCAGCTGGGTGTCCTCGGGGAGGTAGGACAGCTTGAGCAGCCCCTCCAACATCAGGGCAAAGTCTCCCTCCAGGATCGCCTCGTCATCGGTGCGGGCCACCCGGCCGCCCAGTTCCACATCGGGGTCCAGTACCGTGGATACCAAGGCCCAATTGCTTCCCACCTCGGTGACCACGCCTACCAGATTGCCATACTGGTCGATGACGCAGTCGTTCAGGGCCACGCCGTCCCCAGACCCCTTGCTGATGGTCAGGTTGGACTCCCAGTTGGAAGAGGTCCTTCTGGTGACCTGCGCGTCCTCGTACGTCAGCTCCGGCCGCTCCTCCGCCAGGCCCAGCAGGTTCTCCAGGCGCTCCTTCTCCCGAATGGCGTCCTGGTACTCCCGCTCCAACTCCTCAAGCTCGGCAATGCGCCGGCGCAGCTCCTCGTTGGTCTGCTCCAGCGCGTCATACTGGAAGGCCCGGTCGTACTGCTCCTGGGCCCACTCCGCCACGGTGGAGGAGATGGCCCGAAAAGGGGTGGATACGATCTCCATGAAGTTGGTCAGGGGATTGGCCCCCAGGATGGCGGAGCCCCCCGCCAGCCCTGCCGCCAGCAGCACCGCGATGAGCACCAGCAACAATCCATTCTCTCGGAAAAAACGCTTCATGCTGTCTCCTTACCTGCCTCAGCGGGCGGCCAGTGCCAGCAGGTCAACGCCAAACCCCGCCAGCATCCGGCCCAGCCGGTAGACCGGCAGCCCCATCACATTGAAATAGTCCCCGTCGATGTTGCTTACCAGCAGGGCACCCAGGCCCTGAATGCCGTAGGCCCCCGCCTTGTCCATGGGCTCGCCGGTGGCGATATAGTGAGAGATCTCATCCGGTTCCAGCTCCCGGAAGGTGACGGTGGTTACCTCGTGCTGGGTCTCCGTCCGACCACCCTGGATGATTGTGACGCCAGTGTACACATAGTGGCGGTTACCGGACAGGGCGGACAGCATGGAAAAAGCGTCCCGCTCCGTCTTGGGCTTGCCCAAAACTACACCCTCCAGGGCCACCACAGTATCTGCAGCGATGATCAGCTCGTCTTCGCCGGCCTGACGGGCTACTGCCTGAGCCTTGCGCAGGCTCAGCTCCTCCACCAACTGGGCGGGGGAGGGATTGCCCTCCACATGCTCATCCACGTTGGGAGAGACCACCTTAAACTTCAGCCCGATCTGCCCCATCAGCTCCTTACGCCGGGGAGACTGGGACGCTAAGATAATATCCACAGGATGTTCCTCCTCATTCGTTGGAAAAGGCACAGCCTTCCCCACAGCCTGTCAAACAAGTCTCACAGAGTTCGCGCCCGCAGGCGCGAATCAATTGCAATCCGTTTTTCCGGGGACATGTGCCTCGGGAAAAACACTTCTCGGCCCACAAGCGTGCGAGCCGGGGCAAGCCCTTCCATTTGAAAAGGGTATCCTTTTCAATGGATTATTCTACATCCCGGTAGTACAGCCCCCGAGTGTAGTTGTTGGGAACGTAGCTGCCCTCCCCCCGGTACCGCTCCAGCACCCGGGCGCACTCCAGGGCGTTCTCCGTGGTGAAGCTCAGCCGGATGGCCCACAGCCCCGCCCGCCGGTAGTCCTGGGCTCTGTCCGCCAGAAACAGTTTATTGGCGTTAAAGATCTCGTTGCGGCAGCCGAAGGCCCGCCGCCCCGGAAACTGTACGCCCTTCCGGTCGGTGAGGTTGTTCACATTGGAGCACACGCATTTGCCAAACTGGTTCTTGATGATGCAGTTCTCCGTGATCATCAGGGGAAGCCGGCCATAGGCGATGATTTCCGTATCCACCGCTTTAGACAAGTCCCGGATCTGAGCCAGCTTTAGCTCGAAGGAGGCGGTGAGGGAGGCAAAGCCCATGCGCTTGTACTCCTTGGCTGCCTGGCTGTTAAACACCTGCAGACCGAAGTCCCCCCGCAGGGTCATGCCCGCCCGCCGGGCCGGGCCCACCAGGCCCAGGTTGCCCACCAGGGCCTGGGTAATGCCCAGCTCGCGGCACGTCTCCAGCAGCGCCCCCAGCTGGTCCAACTCCCGGTCAAAGCACACCCGGGGCAGCGCCGCCGCCACCGGGATGCCCCGGTCCAGGGCCTCCCGCACCTGGTCCGGGTGATCCCCGATCTCCTCCACCGGCAGATAGATGAGGTCGGGCTTTTGTTTGAGCAGCTCAAAGCTGAGCTGGTCGGCCCGGCGCAGGGACAGGTTGATCTGGGGCGCCTGCCGGGGATTGCCGTACCGGGCGCCCACCTTATAGGGCGCGTGACGCCGCTCCGGCAGCGCTGTGCGCTGCTGGGACAAATCCTCCAGCACCTGTCGGCGCAGGCCGTTGAGAGCGGACAGAGAGACGGACAGCCCATCGGTCACCAGGCTGCGCACCCCCACGCAGCGGTAAGGAGTGCCGCCGGTCTTGCTTAGCTGACTTTCCACATCTTGCTCCGTCACTGCCCGGGTGCGGGCCACCTCGGGCAATGGGCCGGCTGCGGTGGCCACCCGACCCTGCTCGTCCTCCACACCCACCTGGACAGGCTCTCCCGCCCGGATCATGGCGTAGAACTTCACCGGGACGCCCGGTCCTTCACCCTTCTCATAGGCAGTTCTCGCCTTGGCAAACAGCTCCCTGGGCTCCGGTTCCTTCTCCCGCACCCCAAACATCTCGGGGCCCTTGTGGCCGGTAAAATAGCCATCGGTGAACCCCTGGCGGGAAAAGGCGGCGCGCAGCTGCTTCAACTCCTCCTGAGTTGGCTCACGTCCCTCCCGCAGGGCGTCGGCGTAAACCTTGGTTACCACGTACACATATTCCGGGCGCTTCATGCGCCCCTCGATCTTGGCACATGCGATCCCCATTTCCTCCAGCTCCCGGAGATGGCCGGCCAGGGACATATCCTTCAGGGATAGGGGATGACCGTCTGCCAACCCGCCGCCCCAGCCGTAGGCCAGACGGCAGGGCTGGGCGCACAGGCCCCGGTTGCCGCTGCGGCCGCCGATGACGCTGGATAGGAAACACTGGCCGGAGTGGCACATGCAAAGCGCCCCGTGGACAAAGGTCTCAATCTCAATGGGGGAGTGGGCGCACAGGTAGGCCAGGTCCCCCCGGGACAGCTCCCGGGCGGCCACTACCCGGCTGATCCCCAGATCTGCCGCCTCCTTCACTCCGTCCAGATTGTGGATGGACATCTGAGTGGAGGCGTGGACTGGCAGGTCGGGAGCCACCTGGCGCAGCACCCGGACCATACCCAGATCCTGCACCAGCACCGCGTCAATGCCCAGCTCCGAGGCCAGGATAGCATCTTGAGCGGCCTGCTCCATTTCCCTGTCAGAGATCAGGGTGTTCAGGGTGAGGTATAGCTTCACCCCCCGCAGATGGCAGTAGGAGATTGCCTGCTCCAGTTCCTCCCGTGTGAAGTTTTTCGCGTTGCGCCGGGCGTTAAAATTCCCGAAACCCAGATAGACCGCGTTCGTGCCGGCACATACCGCCGCGCGCACCGCCTCAGGGCTTCCCGCTGGGGCCAGTATCTCCATGTACGTTCTGCTTCCTTCCTGGTGTGTGGTATGTGCGGTCCTCGCTGGTGTCACGCTCGGATTGGGCGCATGGCCGGGCCGATAAGCCCTCCGACTCCGGGCAAACCCGGCCCGACCCCCGGCCGGCCCTGGGCTTTGCCCATCCGCTCCCGTCTTATCGCCCCTATGCGCCTATCCTCACGCTTCTCACTTCCTCTGCTGCAGCTTGAAGATCTCCCGCTTGCACTCGCTCAGCTCCAGCTTCTGTTTGGCCGACTCCTCTAGCAGGTCCTTGATCTGGCGGCGCAGGTTCTCTGCGGCCTCCTGCTCCTTGAACCGCTCGTCGGCGATGTTCAGGGCGGTGAGTACGGCGCAGTCCACCATGGCCATTCCTCCCACGCCAGCCGTCTGGGCCAGCTTCTCATCCACATAGGCGGCAACCCGCTGGACATACTCCGGGTTCTCAGCGGCGAGCAGGGTGTATTCCTTGCCCCGGATGGTGACAGTGATTCGGTTTTGCATGGCTGACCCTCCCAAAATTATGTTGTCTTATAGTATACCATAAACCTTTGAAAAAGGGAATGAGAAAATCTCGGCCTGCCGGTACGGCCTTTTTTCACCATTCTCTCTGGAATTCCTCAGATTTTTATGAAGAAAACCCTGTTTTCAAGGACAACTGACCATTGACGCGATCCTCGTTTGGTGATAGAATGCCTTTGATCAAAGGCATGGACCGGGAGGAGTACCCGGCGGCCCGGGTGCAGAGAGAAGCCGGCTGGTGGAAGGCTTCCCCGGACGGCGGAGAAGGGCGCCCGGGAGCTGCGGGCAGGAAATGGCCCGCCGGACCGTCCCGCCGTTATACGGGGAGATGAGTGCGCATCCGCCAGATGCGAATTCAGGTGGAACCGCGGATTTTATAATTCGCCCTGAGCCAAACTGGCTCGGGGCGTTTTTCTACCTGGGCCAAACCAAGTGGAAAGGACTGTTCCGAAATGAAAAATACCGAAAAGACCATGGAAAAGATCGTCAACCTTTGTAAGGGCCGGGGCTTCATCTTCGCCGGCAGCGAGATCTACGGCGGCCTGGCCAACACCTGGGACTACGGCCCCCTGG